>CAJXMN010000126.1 GCA_913056215.1 uncultured Flavobacteriales bacterium
ACATACTGACACTAGGAAAAGCATTAGGAGGAGGCATGCCTATTGGTGCGTTAGTCAGTGATCAAGAAATGTTGCAATCTTTTACGCACGATCCCATGTTGGGGCATATCACTACCTTTGGAGGTCATCCCGTTGTATGTGCTGCATCTAGCGCTTTCCTGGACGTGCTTAAAAATGAAATTGATTATCAGGAAGTAGATCGGATTGGTCATTTTATCGCTTCGTCTTTAGAAGCTCATCCTATCGTGGAAAATGTTCGTCGTGAAGGATACATGTTTGCGATAGACTTACCATCAGCAGAAATAGTGAATAATGTTGTGCAATATTGTCTTAACCATGGGGTTTTAACCTTTTGGTTTCTATCCCATACCAACAGTTTTAGACTGAGTCCACCTTTAAACTTATCAATGGAAGAAGCCCAGGAAGCTGTAGACGTGATTGTTTCTGCCTTTAATGCAGCTAAGGTCAAGCGTTAAGCAATGTGTTTTAAAATAGATCGAAGCTACCACTTAATTCTAAGTTTCACAAGATCAACATCAAGAGCTATTTATTTTGAACGCTTAGCTATGTAACAACTTCATATCATGAACAAGCATTGATTTTCGCTCAAGATGAATTAAACCATCATTTTTGAGCTCATTGAGTAAAGTTGTCACTTTTTGACGGGAGATAGCCGTAATGTTAGCAATTTCCTGATGCGTCAATCGGTGTTTGATCAACATTTCGTGGCCCACGGGTTTACCAATATCTTCTGCCAGTTCTTTAATAAACTCTATAAGCCGTGTTCTTGCATCTTTGAACATGATCGATTCTAATCTCGCATCGATGCGCTGAAAATTTGAAATCATTTTCATAGTGAGACGATCCTGTAATTTAGGATACTTCTTAATGACTTCACGAAACTGCTCATAGTTAATAGAACAAACAACAGTGTCATGCTCCATAACTTGTGCAAAATTATTCCTTAATTTCTGGTTATTATTGGTCAATACACCTATTTCTCCAAAAAACTCTCCTTCATTTACAATTCGTTTGATGCACTCTTTTCCGTTCGTTGCATGTTTCGCAATTTTCACCCTTCCTGAAATAACAAAAAAAAGTTCACCTGAAACTTCCTCTGCTTTATAGATATATTCATTCTTTTTATGGGTACGCGTCGTAACGAATTTTTCGAAAGCTACCTTCATTTCGTAAGGGAAACCTTCTAGTAAATCTATCGCATCAATATGCCACAATTTTGTCGATTCTGTAGTCATAACATCTCAATTTAACTTCATGTGATTGTTTAATCTTTAACTATCAATTAATAAACAACCTATATTCAGAATGGTTCATTCATTTTATATAGTTTTGATTAGAACAGCTTCAGACTAAAATCATTACAATACATAAAAAAAGGGCTTCTCAAATGAGAGGCCCCTTGACTAGTAATCTTAAGAAAATCACATTAACTCGTGAAGAGCATTTCGCGCAACTTCGGAAATGGCCATAATTCATCATCCACTAAAATTTCAAGCTTATCAGTATGGTATGCAATTTCTTCGAAATGCACTTTAACCTGATCCCTATATGTTTGCGCTCTCTTTTCGATGTCCTCAATTTTATTCGCTTTTTTACGATTCTCAAGCATCAATCGTGCACTCTCCTGCATCTTCGTCATGTGAACAGACAAGTCAGCCAAAATTGATTTCTGAGCACTACAACCTGCATTGTCCTCACCACCAAGAATAGTTGTGAGTCCCTGAATATTCTCAATAAGTTTATTCTGATAATTTACAACTGCAGGAATCACATGATTTTGCGTAAGGTCTCCAATTAAACGTGCTTCGATCTGCAAACGAAGAATATATTTTTCGTATTCAATTTCCTGACGTGCCAATAACTCACGTTCATTGAACACATTCATTTCTTCGAATAAATCGATTACTTCTTTTCGCTCCCACACTTTCAATGCACTTGGGGTGTCTTTGAGGTTACTCAAGCCTCTTTTACTGGCTTCCTTTACCCATTCTTCGCCATATCCATTTCCTTCAAAGCGAATATCTTTTGAATCTTTGATCAGCTGTTGCAATTCTTTTAAAATCGCTTCATCTTTACTATCCCCTCCTTTTATGCGTTGATCTACACTCTTTTTAAAACGTTGCAATTGCTTGGCCATTATCGTATTCAAGATAATCATAGGCTGTGCACAGTTTGCTAAAGAACCAACTGCCCTAAATTCAAATTTATTTCCTGTAAAAGCGAATGGAGAGGTTCTGTTTCGATCGGTATTATCTAAGAGGATCTGAGGGATTTTTCCAATATTCAACTTTAACTCTGTTTTATCCTTAGGCGTCATTTTACCTGCCTTTATATTCTCCTCTAAATCGTCAAGCACCTTCGTCAGTTGGGACCCAATAAATGCAGATATAATAGCAGGCGGAGCTTCATGCCCACCGAGTCTATGATCATTCGATGCACTAGCTATCGATGCGCGCAATACATCGGCATGATCGTGAATAGCCTTAATCGTATTGACGAAAAAAGTCAGAAACTGCATATTGGATTTTGGATTTTTACCTGGAGCTAACAAATTGACCCCTGTATCCGTCGCTAACGACCAGTTATTATGCTTTCCCGAACCATTAAGTCCTGGAAATGGTTTTTCGTGAAGAACAACTCTAAAATCGTGTTTACGTGCAATTTTTTCTAGTAAATCCATCAACAATAAGTTATGATCGTTGGCGAGGTTACACTCTTCGAAGATGGGAGCACATTCGAACTGATTGGGAGCAACTTCGTTGTGACGTGTCGTTACGGGAATACCCAAACGAATGGATTCACGTTCAAAATCGCGCATGAAGGCCGTCACCCTTTCAGGAATTGAACCAAAATAGTGATCGTCGAGTTGCTGTCCTTTTGCTGGTGGATGACCAAACAGAACGCGTCCCGTCATTAACATATCCGGACGCGCATTATAAAAGGCTTTATCGATCAAGAAATACTCTTGTTCCCAACCTAATGTCGCATTAACTTTAGAAACATTTTTATCAAAATATTTGCATACATCCACCGCAGCTTTATCCACGGCATTTAAAGCCTTGAGCAATGGCATTTTATAGTCCAGCGCTTCACCAGTATAAGCTATAAATATAGTAGGTATACACAGTGTATTGGCAATCACAAATGCAGGAGAAGAAGGATCCCATGCTGTATACCCTCGTGCTTCAAAGGTATTCCGAATACCCCCATGCGGAAAAGACGAAGCATCGGGTTCTTGTTGTACCAACAACTCGCCGCTAAATTGTTCAATGGCACGCCCAGGACCTACTGGTTTAAAAAACGCATCGTGTTTCTCGGCAGTCGAGCCAGTTAATGGCTGAAACCAGTGCGTGTAATGCGTTGCTCCCTTATCGAGTGCCCAATCTTTCATCGCCGATGCGACCTGATCAGCAATTCTTCGCTCTATTCGCGTTCCATTGGCCACTGCATCCTTAATGGATTTATAGGCTTCATCTGGCAGGTATTCGCGCATCACTTCTAAATGAAATACTTTGTCCCCAAAATGTTTGGAGATTTTACCTTGAGGTTCAGTGATTGTTGGTTTACGATGTAATACATCTTGATAAGCTTGTTTCCGAACAGATGACATGACTATTATTTTAAGTTTTAGCGAAATTAACCAAAAAATTCAGGGGTGTTTTTATATTTTTTGACTTTTTTTCAACAATAACCCTTATTTTAAAGGGGGTGAATATCTTTTATATACAGAAAAAATTAAAAACCCTATTTCTTTAGTTATAAGATCGACAGTTGATCATTCACATTCGTAATTGATACAGACAATGAACTGTAAGTTGGATCTCGATGAGATTCTAATGAATAAGACACTACATTACTAGCCACAAAAGAACAATGGAACGCAACGTCTGTTGAAAACTTATTTCAACGTTTTGCAAATAGGCGCGGGCTACCACGAATGAACGTAAAAAGCTTGAGACTTAGGTGATGTTAACCACATTTTCAAAAATTCACTCCTATCTTTAATTCTGGAGCTGTAATCACATATTCATTTGCTTTATCATATTGCTTGGAGGTTACATCAAATCTTTGACTCCACCCGTATCTTACATTTGAATTAATTGAAATGAATAATCGATCGGCTGGATAATATATTATTGAAATATTTGGAGCAACACCAAAAGTATTGTACGTCGAGTTCACCCTTGTGCCTGTACCCCAAAAACCTCCTCCATAGTCTCCAGAAAAGTTAAGATTTGAATAATATAGACCTAAACCGGTATTTATCTTAAGTTTTAGATCAAGTAAGTTGAATATCGAGTAACTACCTGTCAAATAGATGTTATCCTCTCTCATATATCCAGTGCCAGAAAAACAATCATAACAATTTGTTGGGTACTCTTGGATTTTATTAAAACCATGCTCATACTTGAAGCCAAAGCTCCATTTGTTGTGAAATCTTTGATATTCAATCCCAGTCATAAATTTCAGCGTGTAATCCCCATGCATAGTTTGTGAATTTTTCTCCATCCGAATTAGAGATGTACTTAATGAGTTTTTTTCAATGTTTTGGGCGAAAATCCCAAAACTGCAGATGCTGATTGTCAAAAAAGCTATTACTCTCATGTTGTGCATTTATTGTGGTTAACGTTTTGCAAATAGGCGCGTGCGGCTAACACGTATGAACGTTCGCCGCTTGTGTTTATTTGCTGTAAGAGTACGGCCTATATTTGTATCGAGATGTTTACTTTCCCTCCAAGACCTTTTTCTACGATATCATACAGCGTCTTTAGTGTGATATTACTCCCATCATTTTCAATTCGCGAAATATAAGTCCGTTTCTTATCCACTAATTCCGCAAGTTGTTCTTGGGTTAAGTGTTGTTCTTCGCGTGCCTTTTTTAAAAGCAATCCGATCTTAAAAGATTCAAAATCACGATTTAATTCATCACGACGAGAAGTTCCCTTTTTACCGTAAACTTCATCTTTTATTTTTTTCCAGCTTCTTGTTGTACTCATGTCATTTCTTTTTTGTGTCATAATACTTCTGCATAAGTTGCAGCGCCTTTTTTATTTCATTCTTCGGAGTCTTTTGAGTCTTTTTTGTAAATCCATTTAATAAGATTACTAATTTCCCATGGTCAAAAAAGCAAAACACCCTCCAAATGTCAGATCCTAATCGAATCCTAGCTTCATAAAGTTCATTCGTTCCAACAATTGCTTTTAAATAATTGCTCGGCACTCTTTCAAGAGTTTCTATTGCCTCGATTATCTTATAGATCTTGTTCTGAACTTTCACTGGTTGCTTCTTCAAAAAATCACTAAAATGATTCTCAAATTCAACAACGTCGCGGACTTTTTCATCCATAGTACAAATGTAACTTATAAGTTACTATTGTCCAAATTTATTTTGAGCAATGGTGGAAGTGGGATCGAATCTAACGTTTTGCAAATAGGCACATGCGGCTACCACGTATGAACGTTCGCCGCTTGGGCTTATTTGCTGTTACCTGCTGCCATTTAATTAATCGACAAACGTTTCTCGTATAACTTGTTTACATAATAATATTTCATTGTCAGAGAGAGAGCCTAAATTTTTAATGACCCGGGTCTTGTCAATGGTTCGAATCTGATCGACTACTACCCAACCAATTTGTTTATTGTGTTTAACTTTCACTCGAGTTGGATACTTTCTACTTTTCGTTGTCATTGGTGCAATCGTAATTGTTCGCAAATTATCATTAATCTCATTAGGCGAAATAATTACACAAGGTCTTGTTTTCTTTATCTCACTGCCTAACGTGGGGTCAAGATTGACCAAAACGATGTCGTATTGCTCTAATTCCATTCGTCGAAATTTTCATCCTCAAAGACATCGTCAAAAAAAAGTTGGTCGTCACCCTCCTTATTCATTCTTTTAAATGCGTTATCCCATCCCTTTCTAGGCTCACTAATAGGCTTAAGGATAATTTGTCCTTTTTCCAAAATCAATTCAATCTTATCTGAAATATTATATTTCTCCAAAATGGTTTTTGGTAGTCGAAAGCCCTTTGAATTACCTATTTTTATAATCGAAATCTCCATAACACAAATGTTTGTACATACAAAGTTATTACATTTTACACTCTAAAACAAGTTTTAATATAATTTTGTCGTTTACGGTTGCAGGTAACTCGTTTATAACATTACAAAAAGTACACTAATCATATTTACTTGCGAACTCAGATATATATACCTTTTGATATTTCTTATCCTTTCAAATGTAATGTTTTTTTGATGAGGCTGGGAATGAGAATTTAATTGAATTTGAAAGAAGTAATTTTAGTTTACAGATAGAAGATTAGCGTAGCCACGTGATGGAATCGTGCAGGAGCGTGGGATCATCATTCACATTCGTAATTGATACAGACAATGAACTGTAAGTTGGATCTCGATGAGATTCTAATGAATAAGACACTACATTACTAGCCACAAAAGAACAATGGAACGCAACGTTCTGTTGAAAACCTATTTCAAACACCTAGCTATTCAGTGTTGGTCAAATGACAGTCTTTGGTGGTTTTCTGTCTTGTTGTAATCCCATTGGATTCACTCTCATCAGTTGTCACATCATTCTTCTCTAAACATCGAGCCTCAGCATCTTCAGGCCGATCATTGATTATGGTGGTTTCCGAAGATTTTGTAGTTTTCATATCCCCTACAGTCTCATCGTTCTGATCATAGTCTTGCTCCATTTTTGTGATATTGCACTCACAAGCATATTCTTTTTTACAAGCACTCAAAGCAACCAAACTGATTGCTGCCGAATAAAATATAATCTTTTTCATGTTTTCGATTTTTGGTTTTTTAATGGTTGTTATC
>CAJXMN010000127.1 GCA_913056215.1 uncultured Flavobacteriales bacterium
CGCAGTACCCGAGTTGACGGATAAACTGGGAGGTGGACCCGATTATTAGGGTTATGTAAGTTTGAAACTACGCAGAATGGATTTTCTAGATCATCACTCCGCTTCGATATAAGTGATAATCAATACCTAAGCAGGTGTTCCCTGCGCAAGCGGAGCTTCTTGGGTTGCCAATATAGTTGTGGATTGTTTCACGGCCGTAATTTTTGTGTTTCGAAGGGCTTGTGAAATTGTAGGGCCAGTTAAAGGCACATGCTAAACTAGATAAGCGCTTTATGGGAATTCACGCACATTAAGATTGCCGTTGCTTTTGTTACTGCGTTACATTTGTTCACCTGGGTGGCCGCCCTGAGTTTATGTAAAACTAAAACCCAAATACATTACTGTTGGCGTAAAGTAGAACAGGCTGGAAAAGTATTTGAAAGCAATCCTGCAAAGCACCTTAAGCAGGACTGTGATGTTTAAGGTGAACAAATACAGGTGTAGGTAGATCATTTTTATACCAAGTGTGCCCCCTCGTGCTGTGTCGAGATTTATGTTATTATATAACACTCATATAGGGGTGTTTGACATGTTAACAAAAGGCAACGTGGAAATTGGGATCGAAACACGCTTTGGTCCGAACTGGCCAGGCGTCCGCTGCGGTGCAAGAACCAAGGATGGAGGTGAATGTCAGCGTCCAGCGGTGAAGCGAACTGGCCGATGCACTCGGCACAGCGGCAAATCTACAGGACCTCGAACCAAAGCGGGAAGGGATAAGATCGCGACACTTCACACTACTCACGGGCGATTTACAAAAGAAAAGCGCCAGGCCGCCAAAAAACGCGCTGAGGTCGGTCGCACAGTCCGTGCAGAGATCAAACAGATTATTTTGTGTGAAAAGAATCTACCAAATGTCGAAGAGATTAAAGAAGAATATCTCAAAGGATTGAAATTTCACTATGTGAAAAATATGCGTGAAGTCTTGGATATAGCACTAACTAAACAACGGGTTAAAGAGCCCAAAACGATTCAATAACGATCGCTTGTCTTCCATTGGATGGAACGGTTATGCTATTTTAATGGTTCATCGATAAAGGATTGTTGAAAGGATGCAGCACGATTGCTCACCATTTTTTTGTGAGCGGTCGCCCCATGCGATATGAGGTTCTTTTTTTGATGAAGGATCTTTGATCGACGATTTGGATCTATTAAATGTGTAATTTTACACTAAATTTTTTTCAATGAAATTCAAGGATTATCACATTGCTCAAATACTTAAATCGTCCATCGACGGATTAGGTTGGAAGCGACCGACAGACATTCAATATAAAGCGATTCAACCGATCCTGGATGGAGAAGACGTTCTTGCAATTGCACAGACGGGAACAGGTAAAACAGCGAGCTTTGTTGTTCCTACGCTCCATGCGATTCATCAAGAATTATTAACCAGGCAGGATGATCATTATACGAAATGCCTCGTGATGGTACCAACGCGAGAACTGGCTGTTCAAATCGCTGAGGTTTACCAACATGTTGGATCTAACACAAATGCTCGTATTCAGGCGATTATTGGAGGTGTAGATCAAGAGGCTCAGATTGAATCCTTAAAAAAAGGTGTAGATGTTGTTATTTCCACTCCGGGACGGTTATTTGATCTTTGTTCACAAGGCTATTTGAAGCTCGATCGACTCAATACCCTCGTTTTGGATGAAGCGGATCACATGCTAGACCTCGGTTTTGTGAAAGATATACGTGATCTCATGCGTCATATTCCACAACAACGACAGACCCTCTTTTTCTCTGCGACTATTGATAAAAAAATTAAAAAGGTCGCTTACGATTTAGTGCGCAATGCCATAAGAATTCAGATTTCTCCAAAAAATCCTGTAGCGAAGAATATTTCTCATAGTGTGGTTGAAGTGGATATGGATGATAAGCGTTTTTTTCTCGAAAATATTGTGAAAGAGAATGAAGATAAAAAAATACTCGTTTTTGTGAGAACACAGGTTCGTGCGGACCGAGTGGTAAAAGCAATGGAGCGTGCGGGTATTGAATCGGCTGCCATTCACGGTGGAGTGGATCAGGAAAAACGATTTGAATTATTTGAATCGTTTAAGTCTGGTGCATTAAAGCTCCTCATCACTACTGATATTGCAGCGAGAGGAATTGATATTCCTGGAGTTCATGCTGTGGTCAATTATGATTTGCCTGAACAGCCAGAAAATTATGTTCACCGTGTTGGGAGAACGGGGCGCGGTCAAGAAAAAGGATGGGCGATTGCATTTTGTAGCGAACACGAGCAGCCCTTGTTGAAAGCTATAGAAACCTACACGGGATATGAAATTCAACCTTACGAGCTCAATAAAGGAGAATATTCTGCCATAATTGAAGATACCGATGATGGAACGGATGACTGGAGGTCATTGCTCGAAGAAGAGGAAAAACGATCTGGAAAGAAAAATGAGTGGTAGTATATGGTGTACTACTCATTACGTTCTATTGTTTTTTTTGAAAAGCAGATTATTTTACATAAAAATTACCTAAATTGTCCTAACTATTAAATAGTGAGGTATGAGTTTTTTTACTAAGGTTAAGTGGATTTTGGGTGTACTTATGATTTTTATGCTCGTACTTGCTACCAATCTCATTGATAGAAGTAATTTTATTAAAGTGAGAGAGTCTGTTATTTCGATTTATGAGGATCGGTTGGTAGCGAGTGATTTAATATTGAAAATGAATAATGCGCTACATCAAAAAAAGATAGATGTTTTAGTTGATGATAGTACTTATGAAAGGTCTCAACACCAAGATTTTCGTTCTGCATTCCAAGGAGCTTTAAAACTCTTCGAAACAACAAAGCTTACCCGAAATGAAGCGGCCATATTTAAAGACTTACAACAAAACTATGAGGTGTTGCTGGATCAACTAAACGCTCATGAATCTCAAGATGCACTCCAATCAAGTATTGAGAAATTAAATGACAACCTGATCCAACTCAAAGAAATACAACTAATTGAAGGTCGTAAACAATTGACTAAAGGTCAGAAAGCAGTTGATACTGTGGAGTTATTTACACAAATAGAAATTTATTTTTTAATTGTTTTAGCGATTGCTGTACAGGTTATTATCATGTATCAACCAAGAAAAAAGTAGAAGACATTACAATGTCTGCTGGAGTATAAAATTACACTTGGTGAAGTAGACCTCCACCAAGTGTAATTATTACGATTAATCAGTTAAGAAACGTCAAACGTTCCCGACCAAGATATGCCACTAATATCTGTCAACTTAATCGTATACGTTCCGCTTTCTAATTCTGAAAAAACCGCGTCCTCAATTGTAATAGTGGCTTTACCTCCTAATGGAACAATCATACTGTGAGCTCCAGGTTTGACCTGAGTAACGTATTTATTTTGTATGAGCTCTGTAGGATATTCAGCGAGTTCCGAATCTGTTAGCTTCAGTTTGGTATTGCCCGCAATATCCTCAATAGTGATCCCAATTAAAAATGATCCGTAAACATCGACACCTTCAACGCGATAGATCTCGAAAGACAAGGCATCATTGGAACTAGAAATATCATTAATTTCAATTTTGGGACGCACGGATTTGTTGTGCAATTCGCCCCAAACACCACCATGGAAATATTGATTAGTGAATAACGTGATGAATAGAATTAAGATAGAACCGGTCAGTACAATTTTATGTAACCGTTTTGGACGAATGGGGAGTACTCCAGAACCAAGGTACTGGAACCAGCGTTTCGTAGTGAAACGATAATTTTTTTGGTATAAATAATAGTCGATGGAGTACTTACCACTACCAGTAAAATATAACGTGAAACCAGCAGCAATGCCCAGAATACCAATTTGCCATTCGTCCAGACAAGTTGTTCCGAGCCATCCAGAGCCCAGGAGAATACCCATGGCCAGACTGATTACGCCTATACTCATGAGTCTCGAAAAAAAGCCAAAAATAAGTAGAAGTCCCACTATGCCTTCCACGATTGTGAATAGTGTCATGGCCCACCATAAACTATCAGGGTTTGTGACCAGATACTCTATGATTGGCTTTATTCCCAATGCATTCGGGAGAAAATGATTAAACTTTTCACCGATATAACTTGCTGATTCAGGGTCTAGTTTGTCTGCTAAAAATAAGCGTCTCCAAAATGCGGAGAAATAGGTCCAGCCCACTACAAGTCGCAGTGATAAAGTGAATAATCCAGATAAATGATATGATTTGTTATTAATTATGTTTTCCATTATAAGATATGTTTTGTCTCGAATCGCGCTTTTAAAAGATCGTATATCGCTTTCGGATTAAAAAAGGATACAATCGGTCTAATTCTTTAAAAACTCGAATACGAGTGATTATTTTTTAGTTGAGTTGACTCCATTCAATGAAAGTTGGTTTGCTTTCGATTCAATTTTTCAACTATTATATAGCGAGTAAGTGTTCACTTAGAAAGTCATTGCTTGCTAGCAAATAGCAGTAAACACCGATTTATTGGATAATGGTAACAGTTTGGGGCGATTGTATAAAATATATAAAGCTATATTTTGATAACTGGTACGTGAACATAGCGCTTCAGCCTCTTGGTTATATAAATATGAAAACTCCTTCAGATGAAGGCTGGGGGAAATAAAGGCATCATCTATTTGTTTTTCACTCTTATTCTGGAAAGCGGTAGTGGATGTGTAGCGATCCTTCTCTTTGGCGAATCCAGTATTGCAATGATTCGAAGACTGTTGATTGAAATTTAGGTTTGACTTAGCTGGATTAAGTTGTTCCGTAACGGGAAGATCAACAATACGTTGTGCCGTGTTTCTAGTTCCACACGGCGCTATAAAAACAAGCAAAAACACCAACAACGACGAAAGCAACTTATCGTTTAATGATCTAAATTGTTTCAACTTGAAATTCATATTACTCATAAAACGTTCAAAGAATGAAATTGTTTGATCTAAAATTAAATAATTATTATTCCAATGTCATAACCCCAACGAACGGGGCCAAAATTATATTTTCTCTCAATTAACCTGTACATTTGCAGCATGAAAACGAAAACGCTCAAAAAGAATAAGGTCAACGTAGTTACATTGGGGTGCTCGAAAAACCTCTTTGATTCAGAGGTGATGATGGCACAGTTAAAAGCGAATAAATTTGATGTCGAGCACGAAGCTCGCCAGGATGATTCCGAAATTGTAGTCATCAATACCTGTGGATTTATCGATAATGCCAAGCAAGAGTCGATCGATACTATTTTGCGTTATGCAGATGCGAAAAAAGAAGGCCAGGTTGAAAAAGTCTATGTTACCGGATGTCTTTCTGAGCGGTATAAAGCCGAACTGCAAACTGAAATTCCTGAAGTAGACGCCTACTTCGGTACACGGGATCTTCCACGACTGCTAAAAACGTTAAAAGCAGATTACAAGCACGAATTAGTGGGTGAGCGTTTATTAACCACACCGTCTCATTATGCCTACTTTAAGATCGCAGAAGGTTGTGATCGTCCGTGTTCATTTTGTGCGATACCTTTGATGCGAGGAGGTCACAAATCTACTCCTATTGAAGATTTAGTAAAACAAGCCGAAAGCCTAGCGGCAAAAGGTGTGAAGGAGTTGATGTTGATCGCTCAGGATTTGACTTATTATGGTCTCGATCTCTACAAAAAGAGAAACCTCGCAGAGTTAGTAGATCGATTATCTGATGTTGAAGGAATTGAATGGATCAGACTTCATTATGCCTTTCCGACGGGCTTTCCGATGGATGTACTCGATGTAATCAGGGATCGACCAAATGTTTGTAATTATTTGGATATGCCTTTGCAGCATGGTTCTACGCGAATGCTCAAGGCCATGCGCAGGGGGACGACGCGACAAAAAACCGAGCAATTGATTACCGATATACGCAACACCGTACCCGATATTGCCATTCGTACAACCTTGATCGCTGGTTATCCGGGGGAGACAGAAGAGGACTTTCAAGAGATGTACGACTGGGTGGAAAAAACGCGTTTCGAACGATTGGGGATTTTTACTTATTCTCACGAAGAAAATACACATGCATTTAAATTCGAAGATGATGTTCCCGATCAACTCAAAAAAGAGCGTGCTGATACGATTATGGAGCTGCAGTCGGGGATCAGTTACGACTTAAATCAACAACATATCGGTAAAACGAGAAAAGTATTATTTGATCGCATTGAAGGTGATTATTTTATTGGAAGAACCGAGTACGACTCTCCTGAGGTGGATAACGAAGTGCTAGTAAAGAAGTCAGAAGGGTATGTGCGAATTGGTGATTTCTCGGAAGTAATGATTACCAATGCCGATCATTACGATTTGTATGGGAAGCTTACGAATTAATAATAGAAGCTGGTGTGTTTATAGAGGTAAAAGCATGATTGGGTGAGATGTCCGTAATTTATTTCCAGTGATGAAACCTGAATGAATAGTATCCTGAATTATCAAATGATCATTTTTTATTTAGAATGATTCTAACTAAAAGAAAAATTAGTTATATTTGTTTAGAATTAATCTAAACAGAGATGAAAGCGGAGGAATTATCGTTTGAAAATTCATGGGGCGGATTACATGATCCTACTCAAGAAAGTTGCTGCAAAAAGAAAAAATGTTGCAAAAAGTATGAGCGAAAAGGAAAGTTTTGTGGAAAATGTCCCAAACGTTAATCGCTAAGAAACAGTTTTCGCTCTTCTGGTGATGGCATTGCACAATAACCTGGTTTAATGCGGTGACGACGTTTAGCAACTTGTTCATACACCCAGTCTCTCAGTATTTTAGGAAAAAGTATACCGATAAAATAGAGCACGGGATAACCACCTTCTAAGTGTTTAGTAATCCGCAATGCTCCT
>CAJXMN010000128.1 GCA_913056215.1 uncultured Flavobacteriales bacterium
TACTATCTATATTTTCTGCCGACTATGGTGTTTTGGTAGCTAGCGGTAACAGAGTTCCTAACGATTGTCCGACTTCTTTAAAACAGGATTTTTTTCACCTGCTTCGATGGGAAAGTTCAAATGATTGACTTCTGGTGTTATCGGACATGAGAAACGATGAGAGTACACGCAGTATGGATTAAACGCCGCGTTGAAATCAACAGTAATGGTTTTGGAGCCTCTTTCTCGATGCAATTCTAAATACCTTCCACCGCCATAAGTTGATGCTGGAGCATTGACATCTTTGAAAGGAACGAATAGATAATTGCGGTATTCTTTTCCTTTCAGTTCGAGGTTTTGATAGGCTGCGAGTCGAAAGGTTTGATCGTCATGTTGTAAACAAATCCATCCATAACGTCTGTATTTTGGTTTTCGTTCGGTGGATGTGGGCATTTCAAAAGCCTTTCCTTTGTCTTTGATTAGATGGCCATCGATGACCCAGGAAGTGTCGACGGGGAAATAGCTAAGCGCTTTAATACCGGCGCGTTCCATCTTGTTGATTAAATAATCCGTTGTCAATAAAGTGTCCTCAAATTCCTGTCTTTCGCGTTGAAGACTATCGATGTAGCTGTTTTGCGAATTTGCGATAAAACTGCACAAAACCAGTACAATGAGTATATTTGAACAGATCAACTTCATTTGCGTTCACCAAAAATCTTACTTCCCACGCGGATCATGTTGCTACCTTCTTCAATTGCAATATCGTAATCACCGCTCATTCCCATTGAAAGGATGTCAAAATCTTCTTTAAACTTAAAATAGTGGCTTTTAAAGACCTGAAAGTAATTGTGTAAAGTTCTGAATTCATCTTCGATTTGCTCTTTATTATCTGTAAAGGTTGCCATGCCCATTACGCCGCGAATATTGACATTTTCGTAGCTTTTAAACGCATCACTTTCCAGCATCTCTTTGGCCTCTTCAAAGTCAAATCCAAATTTAGAATCTTCCTGAGCAATGTGAAACTGCAATAAAACATCAATCTCACGATCTACTTTTTTTGCTTGCTTATTGATTTCCTTCAACAGTTTTTGCTTGTGCACACCGTGGATCAGCGTAATAAACGGAGCAATATATTTCACCTTGTTCGATTGCAAGTGACCGATCATGTGCCATTGAATATCGTCAGGCAGTTCCTCTGCTTTTTTCGTGAGTTCCTGAACGCGATTTTCTCCAAAAATACGATTTCCAGCATTGTAGGCCTCCAAGAGGTCTTCATTGGGTTTGGTTTTCGAAACGGCCACAAGCGTTACATCTTTTGGAATTTCTGTTTTTATTTTCTCGAGATTTTCTTTAATCATTCGTCTATTTTGTATATCGTTAAACCACTTCTCATTTTCGGCTCTACCCACGTTGATTTGGGCGGCATAATTTTGTGTTCGTCAGCGACTGACTTCAATTGATTCATCGTTACCGGGTAGAGTTCAAAACCTACATTATAAACATCATTATCAATAGCTTGTTCGATAGCACTCTTCCCCTTGTCACCACTAACAAAAGAGATGCTATCGTCGATCTTCAGATCCTTGATGCCCAAAATGGGATCTAGAATATGTTTTGTTAAGATCTCTGCATCAATTGCATTGACAGCATCATCGAAATTACGGTATTCATCTTTTAAACGAAATTGGTACCATTGCTGATTAAGGTATACATGAAAGACGTGAAGTTCTTTGATCTCGGCCTGCTTGTTGATTTCTTCGATTTCAAAAACAGCCTTACATTTTTCGATAAAATCCGTTGATGAAAGCCCATTTAACGATTTACAAATTCGGTTAAAAGGTAAGATCTGCAGTCGTTCCTCATCGATAAAAAAACTTAAGAAAGCATTGTAATTTTTATCCGCTGAGTAATTTCCGCGTTCACGATGCAAATCCATAAGGCGAACAGATGACGCCGATCGATGATGACCATCTGCAATGTAAACGGCTTCAATCTCTTCGTAGGCATTTTGTAAAGCCTTGGTTTCTTCAGCTGTTGTCAGCCAGAGCTCGTGCGAAGTCATGTCCGTCGTTGTGAATTCATATTCAGGACGTTTTTGTATGATCTCATTTAATAACGCATCCACATGCTCACTTTTTCGGTGACTTAGTAGCACGGGTTCCGCATTAAAGCCAACAATGTCCAGGTAATTGGTGAACATTTCCTCGCGAGAAGTCAATGTCGCTTCGTGTTTTTTGATCTGATCATTTTGATATTCTTCTGCGCTAGCCCCGCCGATTACCCCTAGAAAAGCTGCGTCTCCTTTCTTTTGGCGATATACATACAATTGTTCGCGCTCATCCTGGACAAAGACTCCTTCTTTCTTAAACGCTTCGAATTTATTTCTGACTTTATTGAAGCGCTCTGGCGTATTAGGTGCCGTTCGATTATCATCGTCTTCAAAATATTCCGGATGAATAATATGAATAAACGTGAAAGGGTTAGACTCCAGTTTTGCGGCCAAAATTGCTGGTTTATAAGTAGCCACCGCTCTGGAAGCTACCAAATGTGCCTTGTCCCGAGTCGGACGCACAGCTCGAAAAGCGCTAATCTTTGTCATAATAATCCGTTCGTTTAGGACTCAACAAGTGAGTGGCTCAAAGATAAAAAAATGCGAATAGGAAAGTGAAATTATGTTATTCGCCTTCTCGATTCCGCATTCTCGTGCGGTATTGCTTCAATCCAATAAAAGAAAAAGCGCAGCTTTTGAAGACGACAAGCAAGAAGCGTCAGCGCTCGCAGCGTGGAGGATAAGCGCAGCTTTTGAAGACGACAAGCAAGAAGCGTCAGCGCTCGTAGCGTTGAGGATAAGCTCAGCTTTTGAAGAAGAAAGCAAGAAGTGTCAGCCTAATTTTCCTCGTCTACTTTTTCAGTACAACCTCTTCTTTCACGAACTCAGTGGATATAAAAATCGAATGAACTGATGGTACAGCATATCGCTATATGGTAAAAAACTATTGGACGATGAACCTAGCCTGTTTTTGCTTTTTCGGAAGGATAATAAAGTACGTACCTTTTTCTAACAAATCGATCTTACTTACATAAATTGTTCCTTCTTGACTTTGCTGAAGATTAAGAAGACTTGTGACCGATTTACCACTAACATCAATGATTTCAATTTTATCAAGTGACACGGTGCCTCTGGTTGAGACATGTAACTCATTGGTTGTTGGAACCGGGTAGATTTTAAGTTTTGGTACTTCTGGGGACGGTGGAATACCCAGTTCTAGAAATGATCTGTAGAGATTAAGTCGTCCACTACCTAACTGACCTTCATAACCTGGATTTACACTATCAATATCATCACAACCATTTTTCAGCGCATTCTTAATATCTTCAGCACTGGCTCCGGGAAATTGACTTTTCAATAATCCTGCAGCTCCAGCAACGATTGGACAAGCCATCGATGTACCGTTACTATAGCCATAATCAGCATCGTTTCCACCATAAAGATTATAAATCGATTTTCCAGGCGCCATGATATCAATGTCTGGACCGTAGTTGGAAAATGAAGCTTTCATATCGTCTGAATCTGTCGCACCCACTGCCATTACGTTCGTGTTAGAAGCAGGACTCAATGCATTCTCTTCATCCTCATTTCCTGCAGCTGCGATCATGATGATTCCATTCAAAGCCGCATTGTTAATGAGTGCTTCTCCAGTAAATGAGGAAACTCGTCCACCCCAGGACATACTAACAATATCAGCTTCGACATCGATTGCATATTTCAATCCTTCATAGGCATACGGAAGCGTTTGACCATTAGAATTATCTGGTGTACATTTTACACCGATTATTCGACAATTAAATCCTACACCTGCTATTCCAGTTCCATTGTCAGAACTTCCTGATGCAGTACCCGCACAGTGAGAACCATGAGAAAATGCGCCTCCAGTAAAACCTGAGGGAGGATTAGGATTGTTGTCAGAATTGGCTACGTCATAACCATAAATATCGTCGGTGTATCCATTCAGATCAGAATCTAAACCATTCTCACTTTCAGCCGTATTAATCCAGGTATTGTCGGTAAGATCGTCATGTGTGATTCGCACAGCATTATCTACTACTGCTATCGTAACGGAGGTATCACCTTTTGATATATCCCAGGCTTCAGGTGCTTCAATTTTGTCTAAATACCATTGATTCAAATGGAGGTCATTTGGGATATATGAAGTACTGAACAGAGGTGCTTTTTCGCAATAATCTACCCATGTTAGAAGTTCGATTTCGTTGATGAGTGAGGTAACATTAAACGTGTCTTCAAAATACAGCTTATAAGTATAGTCAAGCGTATCATCGTTCAAACCTCCGAAAGGGTGGGCGATCTCTGTAATGGAATAGTCTGAAACGATCTGGTTAAAGACTACGTCAGCAGAGTCATAGGGAGTTAAATTGATAGTTGCTGAAGAATTTGTTTTTAGATAGACAACACCATCTAAATAGTTCGGAAAGGCATTTTGAGCCTGACTTATATTTGCATGAATTAATAGGGCGTATAGTATTATTAATGTAGTTCTCATATCAGTATTTATTTACCTCCGTTTGCTGTTAAATCCTGTTCGCAATTGTTATCTAATTCTGGAATATCGTTGCCTACTAAAAAGGAAGCTATCTCAGTAGTCTCAGCAGCGTAATACATTAAACAATTATCATTATTGCAGTGGCCTTCGTGATCATTAGCTTCGTGGTTTTCTACCATATTACTACCCACATTCACTAATCCCAGTACGTGACCAAATTCATGGTTGAGGACCGTCGATTCTAATTTGGAACGCGATGGTTTACTGATTCCACCAGAGTTCTCTTCGATTGTGCCTCCGAAAATTGCCATGCTTGTATTTTTATATGCAATTCCCAAGACATTGTTGTTAGTGTAAGCCCCGTCTACAATAATGATAGATGCAGCGATGGTATTCCCAACATTGTATATCGTTCTGTGGTTATTCTCAATACTTTTCAAATCACTTGTGGAATAAGATGACTGCGATTGAGTAGGGATCTCTTTCAATGAAATAGTTATTCCTCCAGGCTTTTTTAAACAACTGCTTAAAAATGATTGAAGATTCGAAATGGTAGAACTTGTTGGTGTATATCCTTGCATGTGAATGATTTCAACTTCCAGTTTTTTATAAACTTCATCAGAAAGAAGCGCATTGGCAGCACTCCCAACCTGACCATTATTGTCAACTAAATCCTCCTCACTTTCTTTTTTACAACCCATTGCAAGCGTTAAGAGAATTAATAAAAGTATGTATGTATTTTTATACCCCACAATGTCAACCTAAAAAAGAATCATTACAAGACCAAATCTTATCTGAGAAAACGGAAGATTTTAAGTTGTTTTAGTCCAGATTTTTAATAAATAGATTTTATATTAAAATTTCAGCCAAAATTGATTTTAATTGCTCGTGGCAACTATTTTTTGTTTCGTAAATGGTAATGTCACATTCTACTAGTTGAATCTTACAATGAATATTCTTCAGCCAACTATTGTAAAAATTAAATAAAAGCCGTAGTTTTGCAGACTCATTAAAAATTAATTATTAACCGAGGTTTCGTACCTCAACCAATAAAACATTATGGCAACAAAAATTAGATTGCAAAGATTTGGTAAGAAAGGTTATCCTTTTTACCACGTAGTAGTTGCGGATTCTCGTTCAAAACGAGATGGTCGCTTCATCGAAAAATTAGGTTCGTACAATCCAAATACGAATCCTGCACGTATTGATATCGATTTCGATCGATCATTAAATTGGGTGTCTACAGGCGCTGAAATGTCTGACACTGCTCGTGCGATCCTTTCTTACAAAGGAGTGTTGTACAAAAATCACTTACTGAAAGGTGTGACAAAAGGTGCACACTCGGAAGAAGATGTAGAGAAGAAGTTTGCTGAATGGTTGAAAGACAAGGAAGCACGTATTGCTAAGCAAACGGAAGGAATTTCTGAGTCTGCCAAGAAAGCGGAAGAAGAGCGTATGGCTGCTGAAAAAGCAAAAAGTGATGCGCGCGCTAAGGAAATCGCAGCGAAAAACGCACCAGAAGAGGTAGCTGAAGAGGCGCCTGCTGAAGAAGCTACAGCTGAGGAAACACCTGCTGAAGAAAAAGCAGAGGCGAAAGAGGAAGCACCAGCTAAAGAAGAGGAAAAGAAAGAGGAGAAGAAGGCAGATGAGCCCAAAGCGGAAGAAAAACCCGCTGCAGAGGAAGGAAAAGAAGAAGAGAAAAAAGAAGATAAGTAATTGCTTTGTTCTAAAACATGAAAAAAGCCGATTGCTTTCAATTAGGTCATGTAGCGAAACTTCACGGATATAAAGGTGAGGTTTCGCTTTTTTTTGATACCTCTCACCCTGAGGATTACGCTAACCTTGATGCCGTTTTTATTGACCTTAACGGACACTTGACTCCTTTTTTTATTGAAAATATTGATCTCAGGAGTAACCGTTTTGCTCGTGTACGCCTCGAAGGTGTTCAAGGAGAAAAAGAAGCGCGCCAACTCTTGCAGAAAGAAATTTACTTACCCCTAAAAGTATTACCAAAACTTGAAGGAGCTCATTTTTATGATCACGAGGTTGTTGGGTTTGATGTTCAGGACAAGGAAAAAGGGATGATAGGCAAATTAAAAGAGGTTATAGATTACGAGAATAATCCTTTATTGCGCGTTGTATGCAGTGAAGAAGGTGAGGAAAAAGAAGTCCTATTGCCTTTGAATACCGGGTTGGTTAAAAAAGTGGATCGCAAAGAACGCACACTCTACGTGGATGCTCCAGAAGGATTGATC
>CAJXMN010000129.1 GCA_913056215.1 uncultured Flavobacteriales bacterium
CCTGATGTAGAGCCAAGAGTCGCTCCTCTTTGTTTTGGTTCAAATCAACTACGTGAATGGCGCCTTTCGCATTCCCAATAGCCAGGATGTTTTTGTGATGATTCAATGCGAGTCGAAAGCCAGAGAATTCGAGTCTGACAGCAAATCGATCCTGCTTTCCCGTTTGCAAGTTCCATCTTGCTACAAATTTGTCTGCACTTGTGGTGTAGGCTTTATGATCTGGAGCTAACTCAACATCATAGATTGCGCCGGCATGTCCATCTATCGATTGTGTTTGTTTAAGCTGCATGAATATTGTATTTACTCTTCCTCTTCACCGTCCTCACCTTCAGTATTTACTTGTTTTAGTCGTTCAGCGTAATCTTCTGGTAAATTTTCGAAAAACGTATCTCCACGCAGACCAATACGTAAACATTCGAGAGGAATAACTTCGTTGGGGGCAATATTACCTAAGTTCACATTCGCTCCAAAGAGCTTAATGAACCACACTTGTTGGTTTTTTTTCGGCGCTTCCCATAAAATATCTTCAGGTTTCACCTTAGCGATGATTTTATTGATCAAAAAAGTATGCGCCGTACCGTTAGGTCTGAATACACCAACATTTCCACTTTCTCTTCCTTCAGCAATCACTTTCCAAGAACCGGCCTCTAGTTCTGTGCTCATCATTTTAATCCATTTATTCGGACTAATCAATATTCCTGAATCTTTCGATCCCACTTCAGAAAGTACGGTACGATCCTTCGCCATTTTATGGATCAATTCACACTTTTCATCATGTGGTATGATGATCGACCCATCAGATATCTCGCACAAATCAAGTTGATACTTATCCATGAGACGAATAAAATCTTCGAACATGCCTCTAGCGTAGAAAGCTTCGAACAGTGTTCCTCCAAAATACGGACGAATATTGTGCGATTTGTACAACTTGATTTTTTCCTCAAGATCGTTAGCCACATAGGCCGTACCAAAACCAAACTTTATGATATCTGTAAGGTGTCCATTGGCCTGAATAAAGTTTTCTGTTTCAGTCAGGCTCAATCCCTTATCCATCATCATTGTCAGTCCATCTTCACGAGGTTTTACTCGACGATCCGGAATGTAAGGTAAATCAAAATTCTTCTTCATCGTTATTGCTTTCATCAATTTCCTCTAGTCGATTCCTAAAATAATCAACCGATTTTAATTCTGGAAAGTGCAAAAATACACTTTTCGCTAAACTGACATCGCTTTCTACAATATCATCGAAAAGTATCATCGATTCTGTCTGATTTCCAAGCATCCAGTGACAATAAGTGAGTACTAATTGAGTAACATTATTTTCCAATATTTTAGGATGTTGTTCTACCGTTTCGAAAACATGCTGAATTGATTGTCCAGTCACAAAGGCGAGCCAATCCAGTACGAGATCATCATGTCTGGGGTTGATAAAAAATCCTTTTTCAAAAGCAGTAATCGCCAATTCATCATCCTTTATACTTACGTATGCATTAGCTAAAGCTCTCCAATAATCAGCATTGCGATCATCTATTTTAATAGCCATCTCAAGTTCAGCAATAGCACGGTGTGGATGGCCAATAATATCACTAACTATGCCTTTTCCCAACCAAGCATCTCCGAGGTGCGGCAATAAATCAGCACTTTTGTCATAGGCTTCATAAGCCTTTTCGAATTCTCCAAATTCCTCGTAGCATTCGCCCATCGAACAAAAAACTAAACCGTCTTCACCATCAATTTGAAGACATTTCTCATAATGCTTCATCGCGTTCTCAACATCGTCAAGGTCCATATAAACATTGGCTATATTGTAATACGCAGGTGCAAAATCTTCATTAATCAACGTACAGTAGTCATAGGCCCATAATGCTTTTTCCTTATCCCCCAACTTTGCCAGAGCATTACCTAAATTGTACCAGGTAGTAAATGAATAAGGATTCTCGTCGATAAAGGCTTCAAAACAGGCTACGGATTTGTGGTATTCATCCAGTTGCTCATAACAATAAGCAAGCTCATAAACGATTGCTTCATTCTTGTTGTTATCTCCAAAAGCTTTTTCTAAAATTGCCGTTGCTGCTCGGAAGTTATCCTGATTCTCATACTCCATCGCTAAATCGATGTATATCTCTGTTTGCTCCTCCCCTTCAGCTACATCTAATGCTCGCTTAAAATATTTAATAGCTCCATCTGAATTTCTGAGCTGACTATAACAAGCAGCTGTCGTCAACAACAAGTCAAGACTTTCTGGTTCAAACTTTTCAAGTTCGCCCAATATGCGAAGAGCACCGTTTAGCTCTCCAGCGAGTGAAATAGCTTGAGCCTTTCTCAGTTTAAGTGTATTGTTATTTGGAAAATGCTCTAATGACTTATCCGCAGCCCATCGGGCTTTTTTAAATTGATTGGAAATTAATAAATGATCCAGCACAAATTCAACTTGGTCGGCATCCATGTAGCGATAGTCATCATTCTCATACATTTCATTGAAATGCTCCAGGTGCTTATTAAAATCAGCACCGAACCATTCTTCTTCTCCTTCTTCAAACATAATTCAAAGGTATTAAATTTAAGTGACGTTACCTGAGGTCACGTCAATTACTAAGATAGCGAATTTTAACGAGGTATTTCAATTGATTCGAGCAACTTATAAACATTGAACACACAATAAGAGTTACTTGAGAGACTCCATTTCCATGAAATTACGATTTTTGAGTGTTATTGAATCCTCAAAATGAGCTTTAAACCGTTAACTCGATTCAATGAAGAGAATGAAAAAATTTAGTGGTAACGCGAGTTTTAACGAGGTCATTTCGAAATATTCCAAAACGAAACAACCTCGTTAGAGTATGATTTAACTGCTATCCTACTCCACTGTTAGGATCTGTTGGTACAGATAAAATAGAATCGTTGGTAATGACAAATTCCTCTGTTCCCTCTCTCTTGGCATATAGTGCCGTAAGGTGATTAAACACCTCTTCTTGTCGTTCAGGAAAACGCGCTACAATTTCCTTTGTAATCGATTTCTTTTCAGGATCATGACGATCAAAAAATTCATTGAGCTTTTGCTCATATAAGTCCTTTGGATACTTCATTTCTTTTTTCTTTTAAAATAGTAAAAATATCTAAATCGCCGCTATCCCTGACCATTTTTAGTACAAATTGTTGATTTTTGTACATGAATTCAGGGAGCTGATCGATGTCTGCCCCCTCCGATTCGAATGGAAGAGCGCACTATATAGCATGTTGAATCATCTATTATTCGTCTGCTAAAATTCTTTTTCAATCAGGTAAACATTACGAGAAGACGAGTTACGTCCAATTAATTCCGCTACAAAGCCAGCGAGAAAAAACTGACTACCTAAAATCATGGCTGTGAGCGAAAGGTAGAACTCTGTTCGATCAGCAATTAGAGGAGCCAATTCTCCGGTAATCATACTCACTACTTTTTCAATTCCCAGGTACAGCGCAAATCCAAAACCAATAATAAACATGATTGTACCAATAAAACCGAAAAAATGCATAGGCTTTTTCCCAAATCGCCCCATAAAAACAACAGACAATAGATCGAGCGGCCCATTAATAAAGCGATTCAGACCAAACTTGGTAACTCCGTATTTTCGTGCCTGATGCTGCACCACTTTTTCACCAATACGATTAAACCCAGCATACTTTGCAAGTGGTGGGATATAACGATGCATATCTCCATACAATTCAATACTCTTAACTACTGCTGCCTTGTATGCTTTCAATCCACAGTTAAAGTCATGCAGATAAATACCGGTTAGTTTTCGAGCAGTCCAATTGTAAAGTTTCGTTGGGATCGTTTTGGAAATTGGATCGTAGCGCTTCTTTTTCCATCCAGATACGAGGTCGTAATCATGCTCTTTAATCATTTTTATCATCCCCGGAATTTCTTCAGGAGAATCTTGCAAATCCGCATCCAACGTCACGACATACTCCCCTTGTACCGCTTCAAACCCCTTTTGTAAGGCTGCAGATTTCCCATAATTCCGTTGAAATTTAATCCCCCGAACGCAAGTGTCTTTCTCTCGAAGTGTCTCCACGGTAGTCCATGAATTATCTTTACTGCCATCGTCAATAAAAATGATTTCGTAAGTAAAGCCATGCTTTTGCATGACAGACTTTATCCACTTGTGAAGTTCAGGCAAAGATTCCTCTTCGTTGAACAACGGGATAACCATAGATATTTCAACAGATTGCTCCATCACTGCAAATATAAAAAATAAACGTTCAGGGAATACAGATCAGTCGATTTGATCATTAGATTAATTGGTAGAATACTCAGATAGTTCTAAATTCGTCATTATTGAACGTTAATTTCTAAAAATGAACAAATTCATATTTTACTCTTTTATAGCTTACTTTTCTGGCTTATGTTGGGCACAGAATTACGATTATTCCTACCTGGGTGATACTTCGTCTTACAATGGTTCACCATTATTCGGAGTTTGTATGATGGGAGGCGCTACGGAGAACGATGCGGGTTCAGAATGGTTCCTGAACCGAGCGGACGGAGGAAATGTATTGGTTCTTCGCGCAAGTGGTACAGATGCATATAACGATTACTTTTACAACCAGCTTAATAGTAATATACAGTCGGTAGAAACCATTATTTTTCAATCTGCAGCAGCATCAACCAATCCATTTATTTTGAGCAGAATTGAAGCTGCAGAAGCGATATGGATTGCTGGTGGAGATCAATCTGTCTATGAAAATTACTGGAAAAGTACACCTGTAGCCAATCGAATTAATACACATGTGAACATTAAAAAAAGGCCCATAGGTGGAACGAGCGCGGGGATGGCCATTCTCAGTGAACACTATTTTAGTGCATCCAACGGAACCATCTCTTCTGCTACGGCTTTAAGCGATCCAACGCATCCAACTATCACTATCAACTCTCAATTTCTGAAGGTTCCTTTTTTAGAAAACACGATCACTGATACGCATTATGACAATCCCGACAGGAGAGGAAGACATGCCGTTTTTTTAGCTCAATTATTGGTCGAAAATGATACTATGAAATACGGAATAGCAGCGGAAGAATATGTTGCTATTTGTATAAATGAATCGGGAGTAGCCCGTATATTTGGTGATCATCCGAACTATGAAGATTACGCCTGGTTTTTACGCGTCAATTGTGAACTTATTCCTCCCACCGCTATGTCTGCAGGAAATCCACTGCAATGGTCTCCAGATAAAAGGGCTATTCAGGCTTGCAAAATTCCAGGAACTTCCAATGGAGATCCACAATTTGATTTAACAAACTGGAAAAATATTCAAGGCGGACAATGGGAAGACTGGAGCATTGACGCAGGGAATTTGAATACTGAATTGAGCACCAGGGTGGACTGTTCTCTTTTATCTTCATCAGCAGAAAAAGGTGAAAAGCTAAAAGTACAAATTGATAAAGAACTCCAACAAATCATTATTCAACATCAAGATCCATCCGTTTCGGTCTATATCAATAATAGTCTTGGTCAGCTCGTGCATGCTTCCGATGATTTACAGCCAATTACTATTCAAAGTTGGCCTCCGGGTGTCTATCAGGTACGCGTGGTAACTAAAGAGAGGGTCTTTAATGAATGCATTGCCCTTTAGTAATCAATATTTCATGCTACAAAAAAAGCGAATAAAAGATGAATACACCATGTGTCATCCACCCTTTATTCGCTTCTGTAATTCGGACAATTAAAGTTATCTTTTATTTAATCACCTTAATTTTAGTATGCGAAACATTGTTATTGACTTCATAAACTAATATGTAAACGCCATTATTCCAACCCGATGTTTCAACTAAACGCTCACTTTTAAGCATTTCACTTTCAGCAATTACTTTACCCTGTGTGTCTACGATTTTTAAATTTCCTCCAGGCTGATTAGTTTCGAAGGTAAATACCTCACGCGCAGGGTTTGGATATATACTAATATGACCATTTTGGTAACTCTTCAATCCAGCGCAATTCACCATTTCAATGATAATACTGTCCATCGCCTGACATCCGTTAGTATCAGTTCCCGTAACGTAAAAAGTGTCAGTAACCGTTATTTGGTGCGATACACTGTCTGTAACATTGTTCGACCAAGTATAGCTCGATGCTCCAGAACCATATAATAAGACCGTTTCATCTTCACAAACTTCCGTCTCCGAAGCATTGGCCACTACGTTAGGCAAATCATTCACTTCGATTTCTATCGTATCAGCATTTATACAACCATTGGTGTCAGTGCCAACTACAATATACGAAGAAGTAGCTGAAGGTACGATGGTGTCGCCATCTGTTAGACTATTATCCCATGAATACGTATCAGCTCCACTACCCGTCAATATACTTGAATCTCCAACACACAATTGCTCCTCAGTTGCATTTGCATCGACAATCGGCAAAGGATTTACAATAACATCAACAGATTCTGATACTGTACATCCAGAATTGTTATACGTTACATTCACGGTGTAGGTCGTTGTGTCGTTAGGAGACACCTCAATATTCGGAGTTGTTTCAGAAGTACTCCATATATAATCAGGAGTATCCATTGTCGAATAGTGAATATTTCCGTTCCAGACACGGGGAGAATAGGTATTGCCAAAATTATATGCAACACCAATGCCCTCATAAAACTCCAGGTGCGGTGTAGAACTGTGCAATGAACCAACAGTTGAACCATTGGTATATTCCAAAGATACATTCGTTGCAGTGATATAAAAAGCATAAGTATCGCCATTATTCA
>CAJXMN010000130.1 GCA_913056215.1 uncultured Flavobacteriales bacterium
TAACACGGATATCATCATTGAGTGTGAGCAGCATTTTTCTGAAATTCTCTGCTTGAACGGATACATTTTCGTCAAATACTTCTGGAATTTTTGTTAATCCGTCAATTACCTTTCGCACCGTCGCGCCAAATAGATCTTCGATATCATCCAGGGTGATGTAGGTATCTTCCACGGTATCGTGCAATAAAGCACAAATCACTGCAGTGGGACCAAGCCCCATTTCTTCAGCACAAATTTTAGCGACGGATATCGGATGGTAGATGTACGGTTCACCCGATTTCCGTCGCATGTCTTTATGGGCCTCAACAGCTACGTCGAACGCTTTGCGAATGAGCTTAGTTTCTTTCTTGTTACGATTGTCTTTTGTAACACGTAAAAGCCCCTTAAACGCATTCAATATTTCTTTGCGTTCTTTTTCTTGATCGATATGTTGTTCGTCTGTTTGGCCCAATGGAGAAAATTAAAGTTATGAATCAGCTGGTAGTATTTTGGTTTCAACCTCTCCAAAACCAATACGAACGCCATTCTTTTCACAGTGACCGCGCATAACTACAGTGTCCTTGTCTTGTAAGAATTTCCGCTCAGAACCATCTTTCAATTTTACAGGGTTTGTGCCTTTCCAGGAAAGTTCTAACATAGATCCGAAGCTCTCTCGTTCGGGTCCTGAAATGGTTCCAGATGCCATCATGTCACCACATCTGATATTACAACCGTTCACAGAATGGTGAGCGAGCTGCTGCACCATATTCCAGTACATATAGCGGTAGTTAGAGTTACAAACTGTAGTCTCTTCACCATTTTCTGGAATGATACCTACTTCAAGGTCAATGTCGTAATGATGCTTCCCTTCATAGTTTAAATAAGGAAGCACTTCAGGATCTTGTTCGGGTCCTTCAATACTGAAGGGCTCCAATGCTTCCATGGTAACAATCCAGGGAGATACTGATGAAGCAAAACTTTTAGCGAGGAATGGACCTAAGGGTACATATTCCCATTTTTGAATGTCACGTGCAGACCAGTCGTTCATAATGCACATTCCGAATATGTAGTCTTTTGCTTCTTTTGTTGATATTGATTCGCCCAAAGGTTTACCATCGAACGTTACAAATGCCATCTCGAGTTCAAAATCGAGTAGCTTGCAGGGTCCAAAAACAGGACCTTCATCTTCATTTGGTTTTTGTTGACCTTTTGGACGTTTGATCGTCTGGCCTGTTGGAATGATTGAGCTTGATCTTCCGTGATAACCTACGGGAATGTGCAGCCAATTCGGTAAAAGGGCATTATCTGGATCGCGGAACATCGTTCCTACATTGGTAGCATGCTGACGACTCGAATAAAAGTCGGTATAATCTCCTACTTCTACAGGCATGCACATTTCTACTTTATGAGCATCAAACAAAACTTGTTCAACGTGGTGTGCATTGCCCGATAAATCATTTTGATCCGATTGAAATAATTTAGAAAGGCGATTACGCAAATCAGAAACGGCTGTTTTTCCTTTTTTCATCATGCGATTTAACGTGTCGGTATCAAAATCTCCCTGTTTGAAAGGGAGATTATCCAAATAACCTAAAATAAACAGTGCGTTTAAATCGATGACTTGATCTCCAATCCGCGTACTCACACGAGGGGATAAGTTTGCGGTTTTAAATATTCCGAAAGGAATGTTCTGAATTGGAAAGTCAGAATCTTTTTTTACTTCTATCCAAGACTTTAATGAAGGATCGTTTGCTTTATTCATTGTAATATTTGTTTGAAATTTATGCTTAACAAATGTAACAAAGTCTTTCAATTAATTCAAGACAGAGGCTGGGAATAAACGAAAAAAAGATTGACGTTTAGCTAAAGCATTTCGTAACTGATGATGAAGAGTGTTTGTCTTTTCGGGCGATCAATAAATGAGCCCCCGAAACCATCTTTGAATTGCAATATTTGATGCTATACAGTTTAAGTTACTCTATTGCATATTAAAACATGAACACATGAGTATCATCAGCAAAAACATTTGAAAGCGAAAGATACAACTACTGAAATCTATCAAAAAGTCATAAAAAAAGCCCCACAAATTTAATTGGAAGGGCGTGATTTATAAAAGGAAGTCAATTTTTAAAATTCGTAAAGTGGTTTAGGGCTCATGAGTTCTTGAACTTCCTTTTGCACCGCTTTTCGGGTTGCTTCATTGTCGATATCTGTTATGATACGATCCATAAGTTCAACAATATGTGGAATCTCATCTTCTTTCATGCCTCGGGTTGTAAGCGCAGGCGTACCAACGCGTATTCCAGAGGTTACAAAAGGTGATTCTGTATCAAATGGAACCATGTTCTTATTCACGGTAATGTGGGCTTCATTGAGCGCGTTTTCAGCTTGCTTTCCCGTAATGCCTTTCGAACGAAGATCAATGAGCATACTGTGATTGTCTGTTCCTCCTGAAATGATTTTATAACCTTTATTGACAAATGCGTCCGCCATCTTACGCGCATTTTTCACGACTTGTTTTTGGTAGTCTACAAATTTAGGAGAAAGCGCTTCTCCAAAAGCTACAGCTTTTGCCGCAATGACGTGTTCGAGCGGTCCACCTTGAGTACCTGGGAAAACAGCAGCGTCCAATAACGAAGCCATCGTTCGCAAGTTTCCATTTTTCCATTTAATACCAAAAGGATTTTCGAAATTGTTGCGCATCATAATAATACCACCTCGAGGACCGCGCAATGTTTTGTGGGTTGTGGAAGTGATGATATGACAGTATTCGAGAGGATCATTCAATAATTTTGTAGCAATAAGTCCTGCAGGGTGAGAAATATCCGCTAATACGAGTGCGCCGACTTCATCTGCTACCTCGCGAATCCGTTTATAATCCCAGTCGCGACTGTATGCGGATGCTCCACAGATGATCATTTTAGGTCGGATGCTTTTCGCTTTTTCCTCTAAATCTTTGTAGTCAACTGTGCCTGAAGATCCATCAACACCATAAAAGTGAGGGTTGTACAGTTTACCTGAGTAGTTCACTGGAGATCCATGAGTCAGGTGTCCTCCATGAGATAAGTCAAACCCCAAAATATCGTCTCCAGGGTTGAGACAAGCCAACATCACTGCTGCATTAGCCTGAGCTCCTGAATGTGGCTGAACATTCGCCCAGTTTGCGTTGAATAATTTACACAATCTGTCTATGGCGAGTTGTTCAACTTGATCGACAATCTCACATCCTCCATAGTAACGCTTTTGAGGAAGTCCTTCCGCATATTTATTAGTAAGTACCGATCCCATTGCATCGAGCACGTCCTGGCTCACAAAGTTTTCTGAGGCAATCAATTCGATGCCGTTGAGTTGTCTTTCGCGTTCGCGATTGATTAAATCAAATATTTCTTTATCTCTGTTCATGACGTATAATTATAATCGTAAATTTTCTTTAGTCCTTCCTGAAGTGTTGTTTCTGGTTTCATGCCAGTAAGAGATTCTAATTTTTTAGAACTTCCCACTCGACGCTCCACCTCATAATCGTATCGTTTTTTTGGAGCGTCAATATAAGCAATATCTGCGTTTGAGCTCGTTATTTTTTTTATTTCTTTTGCAAGACGTTCAATATTCCACTCTTCCTCATTGGCAATGTTCACGATGTGGTAACCCTCTGTATTTATCAATCGCACGCACGCCTCGATAGTGTCATCAATATAGGTGAAATCCCGGGTTTGTTTTCCTGAGCCAAATACAGTGATGTCTTTACCTTGAGCTGCTTGCTCAAAAAATCGGGGGACTACCATTCGCGTATCCTGATGAGGACCGTAAACATTAAAAAAGCGAAGTGCTACAGCATTTAACCCTTTTTCTTCATGATGGGAAGCCAGGTAAATTTCGTTATAACGCTTAGCCATTGCGTAGGAAGTGCGCGGATCGACAAGCACTTCTTCAGTTAATGCGTTTTCAATGGCCGAATGACCATAAATTCCAGAAGTAGAAGCGTAAAGTATTTTCTCCACATTATTCCGTTCCGCAGCCATCACCACATTGCGCGTTCCGATGACTTCAACATCCATAGTTTCTACCGGTGCATCAGCAACGACATCAACACCGAGCACAGCGGCAAAGTGAAAAATAACGTCACACCCAACGGATAATTCGAATATAAGTTGACTATCGCGAACATCACCATCAACAAATTTGATGCGTGTGAATATTTCGCGATCTATTTTGTTGCCCCGCAGTAAGTTGTCAAGCACAATTACTTCGTGTCCTTCGTTAACCAATCGCTTGGTTAAGTGACTACCTATAAAACCTGCACCTCCTGTTATTAATATTTTCATAATTAATTTTTCTATTGATCGTTCAGGAATCTTCTCACACCACAATATTGATGTGAACGTTCTTGACGTTCACGATTAATAATTCCTTGATTCGTTAGATCATCTATACGCACATGACCGTGTGCATGTATGATTTCGTCTTTTCCAAGTGCAATGCCAACGTGGTTCACATTACCGGTTTTAGGATTCGAGAAGAAAACTGCATCTCCAGCCTGAATAGCATTCAAATCAACGGTTAACCCCTGTTGGAATTGTTGAGAAGCGTCGCGCTTTAAAGGTATACCAAATTGGCGGTAAACGAGCTGAGTAAACCCAGAGCAATCAATTCCAAAAGGCGATCGCCCTCCCCATAAATAAGGTGAGTTTAAATAACGCTTCGCCAATTCGACTACAGTTTGTACCTCATTATTCGTTATCGGTTCAACCCAACGAAAGGACATTTTATCAATGTTAAATTGCTGTCCGATATTAATTAACGGAGAACCTTTTAAAATGGGGATTACCCCCCACGGTGTTTGAAGTGGTTCAATTAGTTCTTGAATGAACGCGTCGACCTGCTGCAATTGCTGAAAAGTGGATTCGCTGATTGAAACGACTTGTTTATGATCGATCCAACCTTCGTATTGATCTGTCGAAGATTGAATGTGAATCCATTGTTGTTGTTGATCTATCAGGGTGGCCGTCTCTCCAAAGAGCAACTGCGATACCATTTCGGCAGCATCTTCCGGAGATTCTCGCATAGGTAGCACGGATAATCTGCACATGAAGCGTTGAGCCATCAGTTTTATTTTTTGGGAAAATTAGAATGAGTCATTATATTTTTGATCTGCTGCACGTGGCGTTCATTATGGTAAGTAATAAACATGAGCGCATCACCAAGCCTTAAACGAGCAATTTTACTAATCGAGATAGGGATTTTGACTTTCTTAAGATTAACGTGTTTGGCTGATTCTAAAATTTCTTTTAATTGCTGCTGATTTTCAATAAACAGGTTCGCCGCATTCTGATTGACAATCGTATCATCATGGGAAGGATTGTAACTTTTGGGAGCTTTGAATTTACGTTTGATGTTATTGGCCCGACCTAATTTCATCGATTTCCATGCACTTTTTCCTAATGGCGAAGAAACGAAGTGCTCTTTCACACTTTTAAATTTGGTTTTCGAAATTTTCTCGCGAAAATGCTCATGGTAATAGATGGAATAGGCATTCAAGTGGGAGAGGACTTCCAGGATGTTCCAGCTACCTACTTTTGGTCGCCAGTTTAATTGTTCTTCACCGAGGTGGATGCACTTCTTTTTAACAAATTGTTTATTGTCATCAGTGATTTTCTCAAGATGAGTGATAAGTTCCTCGGTATTAAAGCCTTTCATATTGAATTCTAAATTGTACGATCCAAAAATAATATCTTAAACGTGCGTGCACAACATTTTTGTCCGTTATTTAAGATAAATTGCATGGAATAGACATTTCATAGAAATTTTTGACTCCCCCTTCCTTTTGGATGATAAAGTGAAAGATTGGAAAACTAAAATCACTCGCTAAGGAACTGATGCATTCAAAAAAGACTTGAATAGATTACGAGTTGAAATTTTACGAACCAAAAGGAATGATTAAATTCGCACAACCAAAAATCAAATATGATGAGCGATGAAAGACCGTTAATTTTAGTTACGAATGATGATGGCATCCAATCCAAGGGCATTCGAAGTTTAGTAAATGCTGTAGCACCATTTGGTGATGTCGTGATCGTGGCTCCAGATAAACCGCAATCGGGGATGGGGCATGCTATAACGGTTAATGACGTGCTTCGTTTGAATGATACGCGCCTGTTTCCAGAATATACGGCTTATACATGTACTGGTACACCAGTTGATTCAGTTAAGCTAGGTATTTCTGAGGTCCTTCACCGAAAACCGGATATTTTAGTGTCAGGTATCAATCACGGTGAAAATAGTGCTTCGAACGTACTCTATTCAGGAACAATGTCCGCAGCAGTAGAAGGTGCTATGGAAAATATACCTTCTGTTGGTTTCTCATTGCTCGATTTTGATGCCGATGCTGATTTTTCAAGTTCAGAATGGGCTGTTGCAGAGGTGATGAAGCGCTTTTTAAAACATGACTTCCCAAAACATACATGTCTTAATGTGAATATTCCTCAGTTGCCTGTAAATGAGGTTAAAGGGGTGAAGGTTTGCCGTCAGGCTAAAGCTTATTGGGAAGATAGCTTTGACAAGCGTCATGATCAATTTGGAAAACCTTATTATTGGTTGAAAGGAGAGTTTTATAGAGAAGATAGAAGTGAAGATACTGATATCTGGGCGTTGGACCATGGATATGTTAGTATAGTCCCTAGTCAATTTGAC
>CAJXMN010000131.1 GCA_913056215.1 uncultured Flavobacteriales bacterium
CTGGAGGAACACATCATGCCTACGCCAATCGAGCAGAAGGCTTTTGCTTGCTCAATGATCAGGCTATTGCTGCGCAGTGGCTACTGGATGATATAGCCATTGAACGAATATTAATTATTGATTTAGACGTACATCAGGGGAACGGAACTGCCTCGATTTTCGAACATGAACCGCGCGTTTTCACCTTTAGTATGCACGGCGAGAAAAATTATCCCATGCATAAAGAAAAATCCAATTTGGATATTCCTTTGAGCGATGGAATTGGAGATAAAGATTATATTTATCAGTTGGAATACCATTTAGATAAAGTCTTGTCAAACTTTACACCTGATTTTTTGTTTTTCCAGTCAGGAGTTGATATTATAGAGACAGATCGCCTTGGTAGATTAAATGTTTCCATAAATGGTTGTCGCCAACGTGATGCCTGTGTCTTTCGTCTTGCTAAAGAGCTAGATGTTCCGATTGTGGCAAGCATGGGAGGAGGGTATTCGAAAGAAATTAAATATATAATAGAAGCACATGCAAATACATACAGAACCGCACAACACATCCTATTTTAAAACGGGACTTTGGTGGAAAATAGTCCTCTCGGTTATTGTTTTCCTTGGCTTGGGAACTTTGAGTGGCTTTTCTACGATGTCTGCAATAGAAGGTTGGTATGCTGATTTAACAAAACCATCGTTTACACCACCGAATTGGATTTTTGGTCCAGCGTGGACTATTTTGTATGTACTCATGGGCGGTTCTTTTGGGATTATCTGGCAGGTGGCTGCTAAAGGACGTTACCCTATTATGGTGAAGTTTGCTAAACGCGGACTCTTGTTATTTGGGGTGCACTTTCTATTGAATTTGGCCTGGACTCCATTATTTTTTGGATTACATCGAACCGGTTGGGCATTGTTAGTCATTGTGCTGCTCATCATTATGATAGCACTTTTGATTCGTCACTTTTTTCGTTTGGATCGTCTTGCTGCTTTCTTGCTTATTCCTTATCTTCTATGGGTAGTATTTGCAACGGCACTCAATATCGGTATTCTTGTTTTGAACTCATGATGCGCACTCTATTCATAGCAATTGTACTGGCTTTCGTTGTTGCTTGTTCCATGACCGCTGAACAAGAACTTGAATTGAACCGATCGCTGAAGGAACTCGTTGAAGCACGTAATTCGGGTGATGCGTTGTCCTATCTGAATGCGACACATCCCGCGATAGTTAAGTACTACGACGACCTTGGAAAAGACGCCATGCAGGATCGTTTTCAAGAGGTGCCTAAACCTTCAGGAAACCGTACGAATCTTCACGACTCTACAAGCATAGTATGGGGCAGTTACTATATCAAAAGTTCGAAAACTTCGGATTCGCTGCTTCAAGTCAAAGTCGAAATTCAACTGATCAATGATAATGAACGATTGGATAGTTCGCTCATTATGTATGCCACAACACCACGATCAAAATCAAATTGGCTGTTCGTGACAGAAAGCGATTATCATTTAGCTGTGTACCCTGATTTTTTACAACTTTTTAAAACAAAATAAAATCGAATAATTTCTTCACGATTGGGAACTGTCTTCTTCCGTGCATGGGATGAATGTCCAGGGTTAACATAAAGATTGAAAGTGTACAAAGTATAATCATAGCCCGCCATTCGTTATGCGTTCAGTAACGTAAGGTTGAGGTGATTTAATAAAGACCTGGTTTCCATCATAGATCTACAGTTAAATACTAATTAATCAATAGCTTAAAATAAAATGGACTGTTTAGATTTGATATAAATGAATTTAAGTGGGTAAAAAAAATTGATCCATAAAAACCATTTTTTATATTATTATCTGTAAATTCGGGGCGCGTCTGAACTACTCACTGCATGAAATTAACTGTATTTTTAGGTGTCTTTTTAGTGTTAACGTTATCATCGGTTAGCGCTCAAAAAGATTCGCTTGTTTCAAGTATTATTGCACACGCTAATGATGTGGCTGATCAAGGTAATTTTGATTATGCGATAAAGCTATTGAGAAAAAATGCACGTCAACAATCTGAATATTCAGCTTTAAAAAAAGCATTGGTTCAAATGTTTTTCAGGGCTAAAGAATATAAAAAATCTATACGACATGCCAGAAGGTACCACCGTAAATATCCAGCTAATGCCACAGTTTTTCAATATCACGCCCATAGTTATCTGCAATTGGAACGGTCGGAGAAAGCTGAAAAAATATTGAAAAGGGGGATTGAAGCTATGCCTCAACAGGGAATGCTTTATGCTGAATTAGGACGGCTAATGATGCATTTAGAAGAATATGAAAAAGCACTTAATCAGTTCGAAGCGGGGATCTCGAATGCCCCTAATTATGCTTCAAACTATTATTGGGCAAGTAAAATTTACCTGGAATCAACAGAAGAATTATGGGGACTGCTCTACGGTGAGTTATTTATGAATTTGGAACGGCATACCGATCGTACCGCAGAACTCAGTGAATTAATGTATAAAACGCTGAACAAAGAAATCGTGTTTTACGATGATACTGCTATTGCGGTTAAATTGAGCCAGGATGCGAACATTACAATGGACTCTATTGATTCAGTTAGTTACGTGAGCTTTAGTCAGGATATTGTTGTGCCTTTAGTTTATCAATCCTTGCACGGTATTGATGATCTGAGCATTGCCAATATAGATCGTTTTCGCAAACGCTTTATTCAGTTGTATCCGCTACATAAAAATGCGGATGAATATCCCTTTCATAAAGTTTTTAAATTACACCAATTAATAGTCGATCAAGGTCATTTTGAAGCTTATAATCATTGGCTTTTTATGATGGGGCACCCCGAAGAATTCCAATACTGGAGAACGCATAATCGTTCGCAGTGGAAATTATTCATACAGTGGTTTGATGACTTTAATTTTACTATTGAACGATCCGATAATTACGACTCGAGTAAATTCCGTTAATACTTTTTTGAGGTTTCGTTTGATCTTGCAAGAGAAAATCAACGCTCTAAAATAAAATCTACAGCTGAAGTAATATGTAAATCTGTTGTATCAATTAATTGATGATCGGTATCTTTTGATTGAATAAGTTGAGGAAGTTCCGTACACCCCAAAATCATGGCATCGGCCCCTTTCTTTTCGAGTTCATCCATCTGGTTCAAAAAATAGGATTTCGCTTCTTCTGTAAATTTTCCTTGCGTAAGTTCTTTTGATATATAATGATGTACGCGGTCAATATGATCTTCAGCGGGAAGAACGGTTGTTATTTGAAAGTTTTGCTCCAGGTAACTTGCTATAAAACCCATTTTTACAGTGGGCTTAGTGCCTAAAAGCCCTAATGATTTCATGCCGTTTCTTTTTGCGTAATGGCCAATAGAAGCTGCAATATGCAAGATAGGAACCGTTATCTGGGGTTGAACATATTCGTAGACCATGTGGGGAGTATTAGCGCAAATGATAATACCTTCAGCTCCCATTTCAATCAGTTTTTTACTGATTTCCAAATAACTTTCTTTTATGCGCTTTTGATCGCCAGAACGCATCAGTTCAATATTCACACTATATAAAAGTAAAGTCGGATTTTGATCGCTACCGATAGACTCACTGACGCGTTCGTTGATCGCGCGATAATATTCAATTGTTGAATGGTATGAGGTTCCTCCGATGAGTCCTAATGTCTTCATAATTATTTTTTATAAATGATATTCCATACACCTCGCACTTCGTTCTCGCCATATCCTTTTGCTTGGTCCGAAGGATAGAATTTGTTGATTTTATTTAATGTAGATAAATTGATGTCCTTTTCTGGTTGTCCGTGACATTTCAAACACATACTATTCGTCACGATTGGGGCATAAAACTGGATGGAATCCGCTTTTTCGTTAATGACTGGTTTTGGCTTTTTACCAGATGCTAATGTCTTTTTGTATTGTGCGATCACTTGTAGCGCTTCCTCACCTGCTTTATTTTTTGGATTTCTTGGACGATCCGTAACACGCTGAATATGTGCTCCGTGACGCTGACTCATACTATCTGTAATGGCTAGTGCTCGAGTGTTGCAAAATTCAACAGCGTGAGCCGCCCCTCCAACTTCAATAGCATTCATCAGGTTTTTTCCCAAAGCTTTTTTAGTCGATAGCGCTATTGTGATTCCAACAGGTGGTTCTTCATTTGATGATTGACTTTTTTTCGCTAATTTATCTAAATCAGTGGTGTAAATATATTTCGCAATCTTTTTAATATCGTTGCGTTTGGTGCCTTCTCTAGCCATGAGACCGTATTTCTCTACTGCTCTTTTTAAAAGCGCTTTGTCTCGCGACGGATCTTCTACAAATGCAGTAAAATGTGCGATGAAATCGGCTTTATCTGCTGTCGTATTCCTGTACTTTTGCTTGATGGTGGCAAAGGTTGGAGCCATCATGCTGGCTTCAGGAATGTCTGGGTTATGACACGCAGAACATTTGTTTTCGATCAATTCTTTTGCCCGCTCATGTTCGTGCGTTTTTTCTACTTTTGTATGTTTCTCAACACTCCCATTTTCTTCACATGAAACGAGAAGTGAGGCAACAGCTAAAATGAAAAGAAAGTACCGCATAATGTCATAGTTTGTACGAAAATATGAAGATCTTTGCAATTGCTGCGCAACAAATGTTACAAATTTGATTTACAATTAACCATGAAAATATTAGGACCCACAGAAAAAGATAAACAAGCCACAGGATATCTTGATTTTAACCATGATAAGGTTAAGCAATTTATCAGGGAATACGATAAGGGAGGTACAGATCGAGAACGTGCGGTTCAATTTTATTATGCTGTTCGCGATCACTTTATTTATGATCCATATCATTTAGATTTGAGGCCTGGGGCGTTAAAAGCAAGTGTGATACTTAATAAAAAGAGAGCATGGTGTGTCGAAAAATCAATTGTGTTAACTGCTTGTTTGAGAGCTATTGGTATACCTGCACGCCTGGGTTATGGTATTGTTATCAATCACATTGGAGTAGAACGGTTAAAAAAAATTCTGAAGCGGGATGAGATTGTTTTTCACGGGTATGTTCAAACCTGGATTGATGAAAAATGGGTAAAAACGACACCGGCATTTGATAAAAATGTATGTCGATTGTCGGGTGTTCCGCCATTGAAGTGGGATGGGGAGTCTGACGCGATGATGCAATCTTATGTAAGGGATGAAAAGTTCATGGAATACACGCATTTTTATGGCGAATTTCAGGATGTCCCAGTTGATTTGATGAACGATGAGATGAAGCGATATTATCCGCATCTCTTTGATGAGATATACGACAGCAAAACCTTTTCATTCTTTCATACCTGAAGGAATACGAATACCGATGATACAAATATCGTCTACTTGTTCAAGTGAACCTTTCCAATGTTTGAAAGCCATGACGATTGATTCCTTCTGCTCTGCCATCGGTTGTTCCCGGATTGAAACAATGAGTTCTCGCAAGCGGGCGGGTTTAAATTTTTTACCACCGTTTTCTCGGTCGGAAGCTTTATGACCACCGAATTGATCTTGTAGTCCATCAGTAAATAAATAAATGATATCATTGGGCTCCAATTGAAACTCATGTGTTGTGAAGGTAGTCGTCTGAAAATATTGACCAACAGGCTGCTTATCGGGAGTTATTGCCGTCACTTCATCGCAGTCGTCACGCAAAATCCACAAGGGATTGTTTGCACCAGCCCAACGTACACGTTCAAGCTGGTTGGTTTTATTGTATTCGATGGCTGCTAAAGAAATGTCCATTCCGTCACTGACAGCGTCATCTGATTTTTCAAATTCCTGAACGACAATGTTACGTGCGAGGTCAAGAATTTTACCAGGGTCTGTTTGATTGAACTCACGGACAGCTCGGTTTAACGCGTTATTACATATCACGCTAACCATAGCTCCTGGTACGCCATGTCCTGTGCAGTCGCAAGAAGCCACCAAGATCAATTCGTTGCTTTTACTGGTTGCCGGAATATGTTCTAGCCAGTAGAAGTCTCCTGCAACGACATCCTTAGGTTGGTAGTAGATAAAAGAGTTTGGTAGATGACTTTCAATTTTATTGGTTGAGGGCATGATAGCTGCTTGAATACGCTGTGCATAATTGATCGAATCTTTGATTTCCCTATGAGAAGCTTCAATCATCATCTTCTGATGTAGAAATCGTTGTTTTTTGTGATCATCTTCGCGTAAAATTTTGCGCGTATAGGGTAATAAAATTAATGTAATAATAAGTACGAAAATTACAACAATCAACGCTTGCTGAAGGTACTCCCGATTCACAGCTGTTTTAAAAGTTGTAAAGTCCACATCTGCTTCTAACAGAGCAACTGTTTTTCCTTCACTATTTTTTATAGGATGAAAGGCTGATAGCCAAATGCCATTTTCTGTTTCATACATGGGAATGGTTCCACCTACATTCATTTTCTCTTTAAGCACTGGAGGATAGCGTAGGTAGTTGTTTTTGAAATCTATAAAATCGTCCGATCGCACGCCGTATTCAAAGGTGTTTTGCGAAGTATCATATACTAATGTGTACATGGCGCTCTTTAAATCATTGACCTGTGCAGCTTCAGATAAAACGTTGTTGATTCGTTCGTAAAGACTGTCGTCGGAGG
>CAJXMN010000132.1 GCA_913056215.1 uncultured Flavobacteriales bacterium
ATGGCCGTTGAAGTGAAAATCAGAGCAATAATACCCAGCACTTTCAGCAAAGTAGAACCACCTTTACCAATATCCCATTCATACATGAGTTCTGTAAAGCTAGATACATCTTCAATCCCCATATTGGTTTCCATTAAATATCCAACGATATCAATGATTTTATCCTGTCCTACAACTAATCCAAAAGAAGTTATGGATAAATAAATAATGGGGACTAGCGCAAAAATAGCGTAATAGGCCAATGCTGCTCCGTGAGTAAAGCTATCACCACTAAAAAACTCTTTAAAGCTCGTTTTCGTGAGTTCCCAAATTTCTCGCCAGGATAATTTCCTGATTTTTTCCTCAGACATAAATTATTTTTACCGTTGTGAGTTGTTTTTCAGCATGCAATATAATCTCAACTTCGTCCTCTAAAGTAAATAGATTTGACCAATATGGCCCATGAAAATTTGAACTTTTATATTGAACAGAACAAGAACGATGATGTGCGGTAGTTGCCTCCAGGGAAAAAGCCGTAGGCCTGAACATCAACTCTTCTCCATGCCAGCTAATTTTGTTTAGCACCCCAAAAAACCTTCCCTCCTTATAGTTTTCTGGATGGTGATAGGCATCTTCAGGACTGTAAGTCTTCATCGGCTGATTTTTCTGCATCAGTAGGATCCGATCAGACCAGGACAATGCTTCCTGTCCATCGTGCGAAACAAATAATACGCCCAGGTTTCTTATACGAATCAGTGCGCGCAAATAATCGCCGATCGTTTGTTTAAGATGAGCATCTAAATGAGAAAAGGGCTCATCCAGTAACAAGTATTTTGGTTCAGTTGCTAGGGCGCACGCCATACTTAAGCGTTGTTGCTCACCACCTGAGAGGTATTTGGATTGCTGATCACGAACTTTTTCAAGATCAAAAATCCCAATAAGTTCATCACAAAACTCAATGCGTTCTTTTCGCTTCAGGTGCAATAATTGATTGTAAATATTTTCATAAACGGTAAAGTGTAAATCACGGGAAAATGTCTGATCTACAAGTGCAACAGAAGGATGACCAGGCAAAAGCTGCTCATTCGGGCCTTTTAATTTTTCTCCATCGATCGATATCTTACCGGACTGAATGGTTAGTTCACCATTCAAACAGCCCAACAGTGTAGACTTCCCTACTCCGCTAGCACCAACAATACCAACTATTTCTCCAGGTTTAAGGGACAATGAAATACCGTCCAATACCCACTCAACATCAGTGTATCCTGTAAAGATTTTTTCTGCACTCAACATGAAAATTAAATCAACGATTGCGGAAAGTCCTGCAAAGCAATGTATACTCCAGGCACTGGATTCGCTACTGGCTCACGCGCATCGAGAAAAACATTGATGATCACGCGATCATCGTTCTCTTGAATTTCAGTATCCTCTACGGCCTTCATGGATACAGCCAACCGTGTCTGTTGACCATCTTTTCCTTCAAATGTAAACAACAACATATTTTCTACTTGCTCTTCGAAAGGTTCTTCATTTCTTTCCCCTTTCAGGTGGTACACCGCATTTTCCTGGATAGCATAATCATTAATACCTCCCTTTACGGCGAGTTCATCCTCCCAATCATATTTACGATTATTGGCAGAAGGTGCACCGTCATGGTGTACTTCCGCAAACTCTGGCGAAAAATCGTAGTTCAATTTATAAAAATGTATAGTACACTTCATGTTTTCCTGTTTAATCAAATGACTACGAAGTTAGCAATTACTGAATGGTTCGAAAGACTTTTTCCCAGTGATTCTTATATTGTTCATCGCTCAGTGAATGGAGAAAATAAATCAAATCTGCTCGTTCTTGTTTTGTCAGTTCAAAAGGAACAATGCGTTCATCTTTGTTCGGATGATCGACACCGCCTCGCGCATAATGATCAATCACCGTGTCAAGGTTTTTCATAGCACCGTCATGCATGTATGGAGCAGTCATTTCCACATTGCGTAATGTGGGGACTTTAAAGGCTCCACTATCACTCACTTTTCCTGTAATACGGTACCTTCCCGGGTCCTCGTAATGAATGTATCTGCCTGTATTTACTATGCTGTTATTCGCAAAGGTCGGAGGGGTGTGACAACTTGCACAATTCAATTGATTGATAAACAAATCATTCCCTTTCTCGAGACGATCATCCACAATTTCACCACGTTTCCATTGATCATAGCGACTAGCTTCTCGATACAATGTTCGTTGATATTGACCTAGTGCACGTGTTAGTACAAAAGGATCAAAAGACCGATTGTAAAGTGCGCGCGCCATGCTGTCATAGTAAGGAACCTGCTCAAGTTCTGGAATGAGATCGCTAACCATATGCCCCATTTCATTGGTATCCTGTAACGGAACGAGCGCCTGTAATTCAAGCGTTTTAACACCACCGTCCCACATAAATTTATCCTGATTAGCAGCATTGAACAATGTCGGAGAATTACGCTTTCCTTTTCTTCCATGAATCCCTCGGCTCACGGGTTTTCCATCAGTAAATACTAAAGCGGGAATGTGACACTCGGCACATGCTATGGAGCCATCAACGGATAATTTTTTGTCAAAAAATAAACGTTCTCCTAATTCAGACAATCCTTTTTCAAAGTCATCTGGAGCCAAAGGCTCAAATTTAGACGTTTCCGATTTCGATTCGCATGCGAATAAAAGCAGCGAAATAACCACACTTGTCGCTAAGCCTGTCAATTGGCTAATGTTCCATTTTTTTAGCAATGTAGAGTATTTCTTTTTTCATTAAACGGTAACGCTCAATTTCTTTATCGCTAAACAAATCTGAGGGTTTGTACTCATCAACAGTAAAACCGGCTTTTCGCAACCAATCTGGATAATCGCGACCAAATAAACGTACATGATCTTTTTGCCAAAAATGCTTTTCACGATCTTCAGGAGTCACTATACTGGGATCTTCGTATGTTTCTTCCAATGAGAAATCCTGCGGTACTTGAAAAATACCCCATCCACCTGGTGACATGACGCGATGAAGTTCTCGCATGCATTGTTGTGCATCATCGACATGCTCAAGAACGTGATTACAAAAAATAACATTAAAGCGATTGGCCTCAAGTGGAATATCGTGTAAATCAAAGTGAATATCAGCGATTGGAGACTCCAGGTCGCCTGTAAGGTAATCGAGATTCTTTTGTTTTTTGAACCGATGGTAGAAACATTGTTCAGGTGCCACATGGAGCATTTTGATAGCATCCGCTGTAAAAAAATCGGTACGTTGAAGATATAACCACATCAGTCGATGGCGCTCTAATGTGAGATCATAAGGGCAGAGTACATTTTCACGATGCGCCACATTTGAGCCATATGATAAAAATTTCCGAAACGATTTTTCACAAACCGGGCAGGTAACATTGTCTCCTTTGTAAATTAAAGGTGCAAATACCCGAAATACATAACTCAACCGGATGAGAAGGGGACGCGGAAGCTTATTCAGCAGAAATTTATATACTTTTTTCATAATACAATAATTACAAATATACGGGTCTCTAACTATTTCTTTCAAGGTCTCATTAATAAAAAATCAATGAAGTGCTTTTTCTGGATGAAATTGGTGCTATTTGCCTTATTTTTTTTGAATATACGTACATTTGAATCATGAAGTTGCTGACAGGTATGATCGTGCTATTGCTCGCTTTAAGCATCCGCGCCCAGGAACCGGACACCTCCGATACTGACCTGCCTTACAAAATGTTAAAGAACCGAGTAGTTATGCATACTTCGCTTGGATTGAATGATGCTCCTTTTCGATTAAAGGGAGCGTTCGGTCAAACAGATCGTTTACGTTATCGGTCGAACATGAATGCGATTATGGGATTGGGAATTGCTTACAAATGGATGGCTATCAACATCAACTTTAAACTACCAGGTTCCCTCCGAAATGAAAAAGACTACGGAGCTACCAATTATTTTGATATCGGCTTTAAATTTGGGATTAAACGATGGTATTTCAAAGTAGACCTCCATCGCTATCAAGGTTTTGCGATCAAAAACGCAACAACTATCAACGACAGTATTCCCGTTACCGCGAAGGGTACCTACCCCAATTCAGATTTACAATCAACCTCATTTAGTACTAATGTTTATCGTTTTAGGAACAGTACTTTCAAAATGAAACCAACAGAAGGCATTGTCGGACGCTATTTATCTTCGGCTGGCTCCTACTATATGAAATACACCTTTAATATTCACGGAATATCTTCTGACACCCAGATTCTTCCCCATCAATATATGAATCAGCCCTACACTATTCTCAAAGCGCAGAACATAGCCGCTATTGATTTTGGTATTGTGCCTGGATTGGCTTATGTCACCAACAAAGATGGATGGCAACTTGGCGGTCTCGCTGGTGTGGGCGGTGTGATACAAACTAAATTTTACAATGCTCAAGGAAATTCTCGAGGATTTTTGGGACTAGCTCCGCGTATTGATCTCAAACTACATGCCGGATACAATGTCGACAATTGGTTTTTTATGATCACTTCCGCTTTTGACAATAAGAGCATTCGTTTTGATCAACTCGAATACAGGCAGGTATACTACTACATAAGAGCTACTTATGGGTATCGTTTTGAGTAATCGATTTAACACAAAAAGCAACTTGCTTTACCAACTGCTTCTAGGTGAATACTGATTATTAAATAATCCAGCTTCAAAAAAAAGGTCAGGATTCAACAACCCTGACCATTCACTATTTAATTACATGTTATGTTATTCACGTATGTGACCATCACCAAATACATAATACTTGTTCGTTGTTAGCTGTTTCAAGCCCAGTGGTCCACGGTGGTGAAGCTTATCCGTACTGATCGCGAGCTCAGCGCCGACACCCATTTGACCACCATCAGTGAAGCGCGTTGAAGCATTTTGATAAACTGCTGCACTATCCACTTGCTGCATGAACTTTTCAGCCTCGCCACTATCTTCAGTCATGATAACGCTTGAGTGGTGTCCAGAGTTTATATTGATGAAGTCCATGGCTTCGTCTTGACTACTAACGGCTCCTATCAAAATTTTCATAGCCAAAAACTCTTCTTTCCAAATGGCATCATCACTGAGTTTTTCCGCGTCTTTAAGAACACGTGAAACCTCTTCATCTACAACAATATGAACGCCCGCTTTCTGAAGTTCGCCTTCCAGGTCTTGCAATTTAGCTTCGTAACCATCAAGATTTTTGTCCACGAGCACTTTATCGAGAGCGTTACAGCCAGAAATCTTGTCTGTTTTCGCATTGATAATGACCTTCACAGCTTTAGCCCAGTCAGCTTTTGGAGAAACATATAGGAAGTTGTTACCGCGTCCACTAATAAGTACGGCACATTTAGCATGTAACTTGACAAACTCAATTAATTTCTCGCCACCTCGCGGTACAATAAGGTCGAGTTTTTCGCTTGGATTACGCAAAAACTCTTGCGTTTGTTCGCGATTCATCTCAAGCATTTTGATCCATTCGTCGCCGAGCTCATTTGCTTTCAATGCCTCGTGCCAGCATTTTACCAGCACTTTGTTACTGTTGTAAGCTTCACGACCGCCTTTGAGCAAAATTTTATTGTTCGCCTTAAAAGCGAGAACAGCTGCCTCAATCGTAACATCGGGGCGCGATTCATAAATGATCATGATCGTTCCAAAAGGATCTGTCTTATTAATGATCTTTAATCCAGTATCCAACGTACGAGAAGAAATTTCTTTTCCTACCGGATCATCTTGTTCTTTCACTTCCCGAATTGCTTGAATCATACCATCCACTTTAGCGCCATCTACGACCAAACGGTCGTACAAAGCCTGATCATCGCGTTGAAATGCATCCAGATCTTTCTTATTTTCAGCAATAATTTCTTCTCGTTTCTCGTCGATGATATCCATCATCGATTGCAGTACTGCATTTTTTTTGTCTGTACTTAAAAACTTCATAGTTTGTTTAATTTTTAGATTTTTGTTTGAATTAATCTTCAGAAATGAACTTGGTTCCTACTTTTTCGCCTTTTAATATATCGATAATGATATCTTCTTCCTTTCCGTTAGCAATGTATGTAGGAATTTCTTTACCAGCCGTCGATTTAGCGATTTTCAATTTGGATTCCATACCTCCTCGGCCTTCACCTTCTCCTTTGTCGGATTCCTGAACATACTTTTCAACGTTTTGATTGACTCTTACCCGGTGTAAAAGTTCAGAACCATCATCGTCGGGATGACCAGTGTAGAGTCCGTCAATATCAGTTAACATGATCAAGGTATCTGCATCCACCAATTCAGCGACGAGGCTTGCGAGCTCATCATTATCTGAAAACATGGACATGGTAAGCGACACAGCATCATCCTCATTAGCGATAGGAATAATTCCTTCTGCAAGCAGGCCCTCATAACAATTGATCATATTCTCCCGATATTTACCTGGAGCAAAATCCCGTTTAGTGGCTAAAACCTGAGCACAGCGCATACCAAAATCATGAAACATAGAATAATAATGGCGCATCAATCGTGGTTGACCAACAGAAGAAAATATTTGTCTACGTGTGCTAGCGTCTTCT
>CAJXMN010000133.1 GCA_913056215.1 uncultured Flavobacteriales bacterium
GTCACACATGGGAATCCATCTGCCAGGTCAAAACGCATTTGATAACCAAATATAGAACGCGTTCCAGTGCCTGTTCGATCACCCCGATCGACTCCATTATCAAGAATATGTTGTAATAATTTATGATATTGCTCCATGATCGTATGAATTGAAAAATAAAGTTAGTGCTTTTTCTGAAAAGACCATCGCAAAAATAATGTTCCTCAAAAATTAGGAGTACATTCCAGACTGGAAAAATTTTCAAGAGAATAGAGGAGGTTTGGCATTTTACATGCATACAGTGAGAAACGTGTCTTTACTTTTTTTATTTGCTTATATTGTTTTTCTTCGCTTACTTAGTGTTACGGGTACCCCAATGTGATTTTTTTCATTCCTAAAAGAATTAATTCAGAAATAAAATACGGCTTCGGGGAACCCAACCGATTAGCATACAATTTTTCCTTATTTTTACACGATCATGAAAAGCAGTTTTTTATCTATATTTTTAAAAGGCAGCACTGTATTGACCTTCTCAGTGGTGGTAATGTTGGTTTCATCGTGCTTTTTAGGTAATCGCCCTTTTCCCAAGCGTTATTTGGGCACTTACACTGGGGAGCAGTTGATGTATACAACGGATATTGATGGTGCCGAAGTGACTTTTGAGCCGACGTCTTATACACTCGAGCTAACCTACGATGAATTGTGGTTAAGCACAGAAGAGCGTGTACTCCACGGCGACTATTCGGTAACAGCTGATACCGATCGTTATTACGCAATAAGGGTGAAGTTGGAGAGCGGAGTCATTGAAGAGTGGCAAATCATGAAAAGCGATGAGAAATTAATTCGGAAGGCTATTGAACCGCAGCCAGAAGTGATCTTTGTCAAAGAATAATATCGATAAAAGGTCCAACCAACTTTTGGGGCAATGTGATCTTTTAATTCAAACGTTTGTATGCTTATTAATTAAAAGGAAAATAGGCAATTCTATTCTTTCTGAACTTTCGTAACAAGGTTGCTCAATTGAATCCGCATCAAAAGGGTAGGGGATTAAACCTGTTTGTTTTCTAACCTTTAAAATTTGATTCTTAGGGACACTGAAGGAGTTAGCTGGTAAGTTGCTCGACCAGCACCATAATAACCAATTGCCTTGATTCCACCCCCAATGACTAAAGGAACATTGTTTTTAGAAAAGTCATATTCCAAACCAGTGTTTATCCCTAGCCCCAGTTTAGCTGAATGAATAGTATTTCCCTTGATTCTCGAAATCTGATGGCGATATGTCAATAATGGAGCGGCATATGCATTCAGTCCATTGATCAAGTTCTTTTTAAAACGATATTCAAAGGTTAGTTGAGGAGTGAAAATTGACATTGATTCACCATTATCGTATTGTAAGTAATTCAGGCTAGCACCTAACTGTTGAGTGCGACTGAGACTAAAATAATATTGTATGCCAGGATGAATTCTACCGCTATTATAATCAGTGGTTATTCCAAGTTCGTGCTTTTTTAAAGAATTTTTCTTATTATCCTGAGCGGAGGTGGTACCAACAAACAAGAGACTTAAGCATATTAAAATTACATTTTGATTAATTGCTTTCATAGCTATACTTTAAAGTGTTTAACTTAATTTATTTGGAGCAAATATATTTATATACCTTGTTGGAAAATAGTTGTTTAACAGTTGTTAACTTAGCTTCACTTAATTTAACTGGCATACAGTTGAAACAAATCATCAATGAAGTTGAACCCGTTCTACTTTGGTGAAAGTAATTTTTCCGATTCATTCATCTCCATGAGAACTTTCCATGTGCGGAGCTAATGATGGTTGAATCAAAGGTTGAATTTCACTTCAGACCTTATAATTAAGGTCATCTTTTCTCTATTACTTTTTACTCGTAAAATTACGGGGAAGCATTTAGTTTTATTATTTTTACGGCAAAACAAATGATTATGGCTAATAACTTTTTTGAAGAATCTACAGCGGCAGTAGGAACAATTTTTACGATTATTGCTTTAGGCGTAATCGCTGCTATCCTGATTTGGGGATAAATTGCAGTGCATTGTTGAATCCTAAAAACTAAAGATACGTTGAAAGAAGATCGAATGAATGCGCTTTCGTATAACACGGAGCGCCCACAGATGCATATTCCTGAATATGGAAGGAATGTGCAGAACATGATTGATTATGCCAAAAAAATTGAATCACGTGAAGAGCGCAATCGGGCGGCGCGTGCTATTATTGATGTAATGGGGCAACTCAATCCACACTTGCGGGATGTCGAAGACTATACACATAAACTGTGGACCCATCTCTTTATTATGAGTGATTTTGAGATTGACGTGGACTCACCTTACCCGATTCCTGAGCCTGAAAAGCTGAGAGAACGCCCTGAGGATATGAGTTATCCAAAAAATAGTGCCAAGTACGGACATTTTGGTTATTACACTGAAGAGATGATACGCACGGCATCTCAGGTTAAAGACGAAGAAGAGAAAACGTATCTCACGGAAACGCTGGCCAATCTGTTGAAAAAGAATTACCTGACATTTCACACGGAGAACGTTGAGAATGGAGCAATCATTCAACATTTAAAAGAATTATCCAAAGGCGAATTGAGGCTTCAGCATCCCGAGAAATTAAAATCGACAAAGCAGATTCTCAAACAATACGGCATCACGACCCCGGCGCCCAAGAAAAAAAGAAAAGGTAAGAAAAGAAGAAAATAAGATCAGATCATGGCATCATTTGAAATATACGGAGGAAAGCAGTTAAAAGGAGAAGTAATTCCACAGGGAGCAAAAAATGAAGCACTACAGATTTTATGTGCTGTATTACTCACTCCGGATAAAATCACTATTTCCAACTTGCCGGATATTATTGATGTCAATAAATTGATCAATCTTCTTCAAGCCATGGGGGTGAAAATTGAGAAGGTTGAAAAAGGAACATATATTTTTCAGGCGAAAGCAATTGACCTCGATTATTTAAAAACAGAAGATTTTAAACATCGCGCCAGTGGTTTACGCGGTTCGGTAATGATTATCGGTCCGTTGCTCGCCCGTTTTGGAAAGGCTTTTATGCCCAAGCCCGGAGGTGATAAAATTGGTCGAAGAAGATTAGATACGCATTTTGAAGGTTTGATCAAGCTCGGTGCTAAGTTTAATTTTGATTCGAAAGAACATTTTTACACAGTTGAAGCTAAGAAGCTCGAAGGACTTTACATTCACATGGATGAATCCTCAGTAACGGGAACGGCTAATATTGTTATGGCAGCTGTTTTGGCCAAAGGAAATACTACCATTTACAATGCGGCGTGTGAACCCTATTTGCAGCAGCTTTGCCGAATGCTGAACAACATGGGAGCGAAAATCACAGGTGTCGGCAGTAATTTATTGCGGATTGAGGGCGTTAAATCGCTTACAGGCTGTTATCATCGTATTTTACCTGACATGATAGAGATTGGAAGTTTTATAGGAATGGCTGCTATGACGCAATCCGAGATTACGATTAAAGACGTCGGCTACGAGCATTTGGGTATTATTCCACAGACCTTTAGACGCCTGGGGATTGATATGGAATTGCGCGGCGATGACCTTTACATTCCTTCTCAAGACATTTATGAAGTAGATACGTTTATCGATGGTTCTATTTTAACTGTTTCTGATGCTCCCTGGCCCGGTTTTACACCCGACTTGCTGAGTATCGTGTTGGTAGTAGCCACTCAGGCTAAGGGCAGTGTGCTCATTCATCAGAAGATGTTCGAATCCCGTTTGTTTTTTGTAGATAAGCTCATCGACATGGGGGCACAAATTATCTTGTGCGATCCACACCGTGCGACTGTAATAGGGATGAACCGTCAGACCAACTTAAGAGGGATCCAAATGACCTCGCCCGATATTCGTGCAGGAGTATCGTTATTGATTGCGGCACTTTCTGCAGAGGGAAGGAGTGTGATTCACAACATTGAACAGATTGACCGCGGTTATCAGGATATCGATATCCGATTGAATAACTTGGGAGCAGATATTCGCAGGATGTCGTAGTTTGCCACTGTTATTTTTTCTTTATACGGTTATTGTAAAGTTTAATATTTTCGGGTAGTTAAGACTAATCCATGTAGCTTTGCCATTGTACCAGCACATATTTTGCTCTCGCGTTTTCTTTTCGCTCAAGAAACCCAAATTCATAACAAAACAAGTAAATATCACCCTTTTTATTTTTCCAGTAGTGCGTAAAGTATCTTGGGTTAAACCCTTCTTCGAGTAATTTTTCCTTTCGAACCGTAGCTTTTCCCGCTTTGTTGAATTTTTTTAGAATTCTACGATTATGCTTTAGTTGGTTATCAATCTTATTATATAATCTGGGTTCTTTTTCTCGACTTTTTTGATAGTGGTAAGCTGATTTACAACTCGGGTTACAAAACAATTTATCGACTCTTCCTTCGAGAGATTCTCCGCAGTATTGGCATTTTTTTGCTTTCATAAGTCGTATAATATACGTTAGTTATACGTTTAATAATACGATTTTTTTTGGAGTTGACCTTTAAATTGGATGATATTTGAGTCATTATGACTTACAATTCAAAACATATCACGCTAAAGCATCTTCTCATTGCAGATGAAAAATATATCGGTTTAAAATACTACCCGCATCCAGCTGTAGATAATATCGTGAAGACACTTCCAGGTGTGGCGTGGAGTGAAACCTTTTCTATGCACTACATACCGAATACCAAAAAGAATATTGGTATGATCTTTAAGTTATTCAAAGGAATTGCCTGGGTTAATACGGGTAACTTTTTTAACAACAAACCAAGAAAGAGGGGAAACGAAACACTATCTGTGGATACTTTCAGAAAGCGAACACTCAAGGAGGGGTACAGAGCTTGTCCAGAGGAGTTTTTACGGAAGCTAGAAATAAAAAGATATGCACCGAATACTGCAAAAACGTATATCAATTTTTTTGAACATTTTATCAATTACTATTCAGATAAACCTCTTGAATCTATTGATGAAAATGATATTCGTAATTATATTCAATTCCTGGTACAGCAAGGACGTTCTCATTCGTATTTGAACCAAGCTGTTAATAGTATTAAGTTTTACTACGAGGTGGTTAAGGGGATGCCTAATCGATTTTACTCAATTGAGCGACCTCGACCTGAACAAAAGCTTCCAAAAGTGATTAGTAAGGAAGAAGTTGCTGAGATGATAACAAAGACAGGGAATTTGAAGCATCGTTGCATTATTAGCTTGCTATATTCAGCTGGGCTTAGACGAGGAGAACTATTGAATTTAAAGATTAGTGATATTGATGGCAAGAGAATGCTTATCCTTATTAGGGAAGCAAAAGGGAATAGAGATCGAGTAACGCTATTGAGTCCTGTTATATTAGAAGAACTACGAACTTATTTTAAAGAATATCGCCCCAAAGAATATTTATTTGAGGGTCCAGGGAGAAAAAAATATAGTGCGGAGAGTGTGGGGAAAATAGTAGGAGACTCGGCTAAACGTGCTAATATTCAAAAAAGGGTCACTCCACATATGCTCAGACATAGTTTTGCAACTCATTTACTGGAAGATGGAGCCGATTTAAGGTATATTCAAGGTCTCCTTGGACATAGAAGTAGTAAGACTACTGAAATTTATACTCAGGTATCATTAAATCATGTAAAAAGCATTAAAAGTCCTTTAGATTCATTAAATTTGACTTAAACACACATTTCATATATATGTAACGGTTACATATATTATATTGTTACCTGCAATCGCATACAACAAATCTATCACGAAGCTTGTTTTAGAATTAGAAATGTAATAACTTTGTATATACAAAAAAAATGTGATATGGAGATTTCGATTATAAAAATAGGTAATTCAAAGGGCTTTCGGCTTCCCAAAACCATTTTAGAGAAATATAATATTTCAGATAAGATAGAATTGATTTTGGAAAAAGGACAAATCATCCTCAAGCCTATTAGCGAGCCTAGAAAGGGTTGGGATAAGGCATTTAAAAAAATGAATAAGGAGGGTGACGACCAACTTTTCTTTGACGACGTCTTTGAGGATGAAAATTTCGACGAATGGAATTAGATCAATACGATATTGTTTTGGTCAATCTTGATCCTACGTTAGGCAGTGAGATAAAGAAAACGAGACCGTGTGTAATTATTTCGCCGAATGAGATTAATGACAATTTACGGACAATTACGATTGCTCCAATGACAACAAAAAGTAGGAGTTATCCCACTCGTGTAAAAGTTAAACACAACAAACAAACAGGTTGGGTGGTTGTCGACCAAATTCGAACAATTGACAAATCCAGGATCATTAAAAACCTAGGCTCTCTATCAGACAGTGAGGTAATTTTATGCAAACAAATTATTCGAGAAACATTTGTCGATTAATTAAAAATCAGCAGGTAACAACAAATAAACAAAATAGCGCCGATAGGGCTCAAGGTTTGCGCCACTTTGCTTATTTTAGGCCGATAACAACCATTAAAAAACCAAAAATCGAAAACATGAAAAAGATTATATTTTATTCGGCAGCAATCAGTTTGGTTG
>CAJXMN010000134.1 GCA_913056215.1 uncultured Flavobacteriales bacterium
CGAATGTCTGAAAAAAGTAGGAAAGTAGAGCTTCTGCATAAAAACCCAGCCGTTTATACTTTTTGCGATTCAGGAACTGATGCAGCATTTCAGGGTGAGAGTCAAGACGCTTAAAATAAGATCCTGATGTTTGCTTCCAGGACTCAATGATTTCTTCAGGAAAAAGGGGGGCTTTCCATGGAGGAGGTATATTTCCTACAGGACTAGGTGAAAACAGCAACCAATAAAGATCCCGTACTTGTTGATCGTAAAGCTGATTATAAACTGTTTTTGACATACAGCGTATCTTTTTGAAGGGAATTTAATCCTTTTTTTTGAGAATCGTGGACTTATTGGTATTTTTGCCTCCAATTAAAAATGACATTCCTTTAGATGAGAGTTATTGACGAAATACCCCACGAGCGATTTAAAATACAAATTTTTAATTACAACTCTAAATATATTGTCAAAGTAGAACTGGGACAGTTTGAACAAAGTTACAAAATAGGGGAGTTAGATGTTATGGGGCTAGACGATGTGAAGAGCATGGTTGATCGTGAATTCTTGAAAGGTTGCCTAAAACGATTTATTAGTATGCGCGAGGATTGGGAACATTCTTTTCGTAATAAAAACACAGATCAAACAGAAGTATGAAGGGGTTAAGAAATATTAGTATTACATTGTTTGCAGGAGCTGCAATACTTGTTAGTTGTCAGGAAAATTCCGAAGGTGAGAAGCAATCGGAAAAAAACAAAAAGGAAACTAAGAACGAGCAGAAAACATCAGTAAATAAACCGCAATCGGAGCTCACGTTCGCCTATTACGTTCAGGATAGTTTAGCGACGCAATTTGATTTCTACAGAGAAATTGATTCTATATTGAAGGCTAAAGAGATGCGATTTCAAAAAGAATTGGAATCGCGCATTCGTTCTTACAAAAAATATGAGGCGGATATCCAAAAACGCATGGATAATAATGAAATTACAGGCTACCAGCTTGATGAAATTCAAGAAACTGCTATGCGTAAACAGCAGTCGATTCAACAGTTTGAACAACAACGCGGCGCACAATTACAAGAAGAGTCTTTCAAATACCAATCGGCGCTGATGAATAAAATAGCTGAGTACGGAAGAGAATTTTCAGAGGAAAATGAGATTGATATGCTTTTCTTTTATCAAAAGGGGGGGCAAATAACCTATATCCATGACGCTTTTAATGTAACAGATCGATTTATTGAATTTCTCAATCAAAAGGAAGAGGAGTTGACTTCAGGAGAGTTTGATGAAGAAATGGAGTCCGTAGACGAAGAAAAAGGATTAGATGGCCTTGGAGGTATGCCACAGACGCAATAATAAAACTCATTTTTTATTCAATCATTTCCAAACAATATATTACATGTTTGTAGCGCAACAAAAGGAACAGAATAATATCGCTGAGTATATCATTTACATGTATCAGCTGGAGGATCTCATTCGCGCATACAAATTTGATATTGATACCATCCGTGAAAAGATCATTCAGCCGCAGGTAAAGAGTGCTTCTCTTGAAGCAGAAGCTGTAAAATGGTATGATGCAATCATTAGTGAGATGAAATCCCGTGGCTTGGAGCGTAAAGGACATCTACACCGTATCGGTGAGATCATTACAGAGTTAATTTACCTACACAATACTTTAAAAGATGTTGTGGAAGATCAGAAGTATCTGGATTTATTGAATGCGGCCGAAGAGAATATAGAAGCTTTTCGAGAAAAAAGTGATTTAAAAGAGCTTCATTTGGTAGAAGTTTGTTTTCAAGCACTATATATGAAGTTGCTTTTGAAGTTGCAGGGAAAAGAAATATCTGCGGAAAGCGAAAATGCGTTTGATACAATGCGCATCGTGTTAGCCTACCTAACAAAAGGATATCATCAGATGAAAAAAGGTGATATGTCGATGTTTGAGAAAGGAGTGTAGCATTCTAAAATGTAACGAATGTGATTGTGTTTCGAAATTGGTTTTATCTCATAGTTCGGTTGTATTTTCCAAAAGTTCTAATGACCGAGACAAATCATGACAATTATTGAATGTAAAGATATGCCCGAAGCGCGAATATTCAAGTACTAGCCTATTATCATGAAGGGAGTGCTAACGATAACGGGATTCAAACTTCGCTTTCTGTTCTTCTCGAAGTTTTCTTAAATCATCGGGGACCTCACGCTTCCAACGTTTGTGGGACCATAACCAAAATTCAGGTTGCTTACGAATAGTGGCTTCGAGCAATTGAGCGTGTGCTTCGGTAATCTCGCCCCATTCGAGTTGACGTGGCTCACGCGTAATCTCCTTCAAACGCATCACATAACGCCCTCTTTTTTTGCGATGAATGGAGAAAAATACTACAGCATCGTTGTATTTGTTAGCCAGAAGTTCAGGTCCGAAAAAGACACCTGTATCTTGATTCAAAAATGTTGTCCAGTAACATTTTGTGGATGAACCAGGGGATTGGTCAGCCAGGACTAATGTGGAGGTCAACGCGTCATTCTTTTTAAAGTAGTCATCTACAATTTTCGCATGAATAATGTCCATACCGAAACGCGCGCGACGGTCGTTTAGTTTTTGATCCCAAAACCCATTCGATAAAGGCATACCTATACCGACAGCGCGATGAGGAAAGAGAAGGTTTTGGCTTGTGATAAGCCATTCCCAGTTGTTATAATGTCCAGAAACGAGCAACACACGTTTATTCCGTGCGTACAATCGATCCATCACTTCGGGATTCTCCACTTGAAAACGGCGTAATAATTCGCGTTTTGAAATACTGAGATTCTTTGCTCCTTCCGCTAATAAATTAGTAAGGTGTCGATAAAAGCGTCGTTCTATTTTGCGTCTTTCTTTGATTGATTTTTCTGGGAAAGATCGCGCCAGATTCGTTCTGACTACACTTCTTCGGTAAGGAAGTATAGAAATTAACAATAAATAGAAGCCATCGGTAAAAAAGTACAGCACTGGAAGGGGCAGCAATGATATAGGGTAGATCAAAAAATGATATGCGATCCAGCTGAACATGATTTCTTTTTTCAAAAATAGCGATTTTGACTGAAACATCATTCTTTCTAAATAACATGTAGCTTTCTTTAATAAATATCCATTTAATATGGTTAGGAAATGTGATGATATGTTAGGCTAAAGTGAATTGAACCAATTGAATAGTAACCCGAAGTAAACAATACGAAGGAATACTCTTGGGAGATGATTGTTAATCCAGTACACATATTATGATATACGAAGAAAGGGTGTGATTTTAATCAAAATCAATCCAATTTATAAATATTGCAGCGAGAATATTAATTTTGAACCATTCTAAAACGAGATTATGAAAAAAGTCATTAGCGGAATTCAACAAATGGGAATTGGTGTCCCGGATGTACAAAAAGCATGGAAGTGGTATCGCAAATTTTTTGGTGTCGATGTTCGTATTTTTGAAGAGGCTGCAGAAGCGCCACTGATGACGCGTTATACAGGAGGAGATGTTCAATCAAGAACGGCGACTCTGGCTCTTTCTATGGAAGGGGGTGGTGGATTTGAGATCTGGCAATTTACCAGCCGAAACACTGAAAAACCTAATTTCCAAATACAACTTGGTGATTTTGGAATATATAGCTGTAGGATTAAATCAAGAGATGTGAAAGCTTCCTATGACTATATGCTAGAGCAAGGCGGTACTATACTCGGAGGATTAAAGAAGGACCCGAAAGGGAGACCTCATTTTTTTGTTGAAGATCCGAACGGAAATATTTTTAATATTGTTCAAGAGAAAACAGTATTTAAAAAGACGAAATTTCCGGGTAAGACAGGAGGAGTAGCAGGTGCTCTTGTCGGTGTTAGTGACATGGAAGCGTCCCTCAAGTTATATCGTGACGTCCTTGGTTATAGTACGATCGAATACGATGAAACGGATACTTTTGACTGTTTCGATGCATTACCCGGAGGGCAACAAAAAGTCCGCAGAATTTTACTCGCTCATCCGCAAGCTCGAAAAGGACCTTTTGCTCCGTTATTGGGTCCAACAAAAATTGAGTTGGTTCAATCAATGGATCGCACTGATTGCTGCCCCATCTTTAAGGATCGTTTTTGGGGCGACTGGGGGTTTATTCACTTATGCTTTGACGTTCGCGGTATGGAATCATTAAAAAATGAATGTGAATCTGCCGGCTTCCCCTTTACCGTAGACAGTGGAGAAACCTTTGATATGGGAGAAGCTGGAGGTCGTTTTTCATATATCGAAGACCCTGATGGTACGTTGATCGAATTTGTTGAAACCCATAAGGTGCCGGTTATGAAAAAATGGGGATGGTACATCAATTTAAAATCGAGAGACCCCGAAAAGTCATTGCCGAAATGGATGTTAAAAGCTATGGGAATGAATCGTGTAAAAGATTGATGCATGGCATTTATTATTTGAATGGTCTATTTTATTGATCCTTTGTTTCGCCTACGTGAAATCAATTCGTTAGATTTACGGTATTAAATTTAAGCCATGATAAAAGCCTTTTCAATTCTGTTCATTCTGATTGTAGCCGTTTCGTGTAATACGAAATTTAGTGTAAATGGTGAATATGATGAAACACCAATCGTACACATGCTGCTGGATCCCAATGAGGATGTTCATTTTTTAAAATTGAATAAGACTTTTCTGGGAGATGGTGATGCGAATGACTTTGCGATGGTTCCTGATTCTTCATATTTTGATCAGGTAGAGGCAACGATCAAAGAGGAGGTTAACGGTAATATTACAAATACGTGGATCTTAGAAGATACCATCATTCAAAATAAAGAATCGGGTACATTTTACTACCCAGAGCAAAAATTATATTTCTTTGAAGCTAATGATTTGAATGAAGATGCTACCTATAAGCTACATATTGACATTGACAACGGTCGTCATATTGTGGAAGGAGAAACGAAATTGGTTAGAGGAGTAGGTATCAACTTACCATCACAAAACCAACAACTTAATTTTGCAGATAACAATGTCGCTCAAAACGGTTACAACACACAATCGATCGTTTTCAGCGAAGGTGAAGGAACAACTTTTAAAGCTCAGATTCGATTTGAATACCGCGAACATCGACCAGGAGATATTGAGAACAAGGAGATTTTGTGGAACCTTGGGTCAAAAGATCTTTCAAATATCACAACAAGTTCACCTTCATTTGCAGCGAACGGAGAGGTGTTTTACGAATTAGTTGCTAACCGTATAGAGAAAGATGAGACCGTGACGCGTAGAACAATAAAAGCTTTCGAACTGATATTGACGGCAGGTTCTGAGGATTTGAATACCTACATGCTAACAAATGAACCGACCTCGTCTCTCGCTCAGAATAAACCGACATATTCAAATGTAGATGGGGGGCTGGGTATTTTCTCAGCACGCACTTCGGTGAACCAATACAAGCCTTTTCAACCAGCCAGTAATCCCAATGTGAGAGCATTCAGCATTAATTCCACTAAAGAATTATGTCAGGGACAGTATACGGGGTATCTGAAATTTTGTAGCGATCATACGAATGATCAAAGTTTAGGGTATGATTTCGCATGTGATTAATTTTATGCCTGGTAAGCCTGCGATATTATAACTGAATATTGACTTAAAAGGTTTGCTTATATAACACTTTTTATAGCTTATTCATTTGAAATTGAATAAGAGGTAATGATGTTTAAACCACAGGATTGGCGTTTTACTATAATTCAGAACTTGTCTAATACAACAGATACAATTTTTTTCGGCTGTTAAAGATACGTCGCCCAAATGTGATTCAACAGGAGTTGTCTAGTACGATTGACGATCCACATAGGCTGTTTATTTTTAGCTCGACCAAACCAACTTGCTCGATGTGGCAACTCTTTAGTTATTATTGACTTGTCGCATGATCAACTCTTGAAAGTGCGGATGTTCCTCAAGAGTTTTAAAGTGATCCTCTTTAGCTACTTTTTCTTTTAATGACTCTGATAGCTCTATAGCTGTAGCAATATCCTGAATAGCCTCATCCTTTTTATCGAGACGGGCAGAAGCACAGGCACGTTGCCAGTACGCGAGCGCATAACTACTGTCTTTTTCTATAGCTGCATCGGCCAGGTTAAGGGCCCATCGTACTTCCTCGATCTCGAGAAGTGCATCAGCTTTGTACGTCATTGCCTCAATATCCTCGGGATTTATCTGTAAGATTTCATCATAAATGGAAATTTTATCCTCCTCACTTTTTTCAAGTCCCGCACGCATCCATAAAGAATGAATGGTATTTGTACTTGAAATTTTCTCTTGATTGTCGATAATCACTTTTGAACGTTCACGCATTTTGTCTTCAATAGTGTTGAGTCGCTGCTCATAATCTTCAGTCAGTGTATGTAGTTTTCGTTCGGTGGATTCCTTTAGACTTCTCTTGATGTCATTCAGTGACTTCCAACCTAAAAGCACTAAAAGCGAAGCAGCGGCGGTAATGATGTAAAAAATATTATTGGTGGTGTTTGTCGTATATTCAATTGCACGATCGGCAGAATTGAGTTGTGCTTGTGCATACTCTT
>CAJXMN010000135.1 GCA_913056215.1 uncultured Flavobacteriales bacterium
CAAATAAAGCATGGAGAGATTTTGCTAAAAATAATGGATTAGATCCTAAAGAAGTTGGCATAGGAAAAGATTATCTTAAAGTGCTTAAAAAAGCTAAAGAAGAAGGAATGTGGATCCGTGAGGCCGCTAACGCTTATGCTGAGAAAAGAGCTCAGCGAAATAAAAAAGCTTCATAAGTAACTCTTTGAGAATATGAGTTATTGGATCGGAACACTTGAAATAAAAAATTATGAGTAAAAAAGAATGGCCTCTTTGGGAGGTATTTATAAGAAGTAAGCAAGGTTTAAGTCATAAACATGCTGGGAGCTTACGGGCGTCCGATGCTGAGATGGCAATTAACAACGCTAGGGATGTCTATACCCGCCGTAGTGAAGGTGTGAGTATTTGGGTTGTAGAATCCAATGAGGTAGTAGCTTCAGATCCTTCAGAATCAGGACCTCTCTTTGAACCCGCTAATTCAAAAGCCTACAGACACCCTACTTTTTACGAAGTTCCTGACGGAATCAAACATATGTAATTTATCAAAATGACGAAAGAAAAAGCATTATTCGAGTACCTTATTCGGCGCGCCGATGATAGTCTCATTTTGGGTCACCGTTTGTCAGAGTGGTGCGGTCATGGTCCCATTCTGGAGGAAGACATCGCTCTCACTAATTTGGCACTAGATCTTATCGGCCAGGCAACTGAATGGTTTCAATATGCCGCTGAAGTAGAAGGAGAAGATCGCGATGAAGATGATTTGGCCTTTATGCGGATAGAACGGGAGTATAAAAATGTGCTCCTCGTTGAACAGACAAATGGAGATTTTGGTAAAACAATTGTCCGTCAATTTCTGTTTGACCACTTCCAAAACCTCTTATTTGAAAAATTGTTAGAAAGCGAGGATGAGCAGATTGCAGCGATTGCTGCGAAATCGATCAAGGAGGTCCGTTACCATCTCAAACATTCGAGCGAATGGGTTATTCGTCTCGGTGATGGTACAGAAGAATCGCATAAACGTGTTCAAGAATCATTAACAGATTTATCGCGATTTACAGAAGAACTCTTCTTCCAGGATGAGGTAGATCAAATTCTAAATAAAGAAGGAATCATCTGCGATACAGCTGATTTTAAGGATCAGTATTACAAGAATATTCAAGCCGTTATCGATGAAGCGACGCTTCAATTACCTGAAAAGCAATGGCAACTTGATGGAGGCCGAAAAGGTGTTCATTCTGAACATTTAGGTTTCCTCTTAACGGAGCTTCAGTACATGCAGCGTACTTACCCAAATATGAAGTGGTAAGAAATATAAATCATTTATTTTTAGAGTACAGCGGTCATTATTTGAGCCGTTTAGTGCTAAAATTGGGATGTTAAACTAAAACAATGACAACAGACATTACAGCAGAAGATATTTGGGAATTTCTTGAAGATGTCAAAGATCCGGAGGTTCCTGTTCTAACTGTTGTTGATCTCGGGGTGGTTCGTGAAGTTAACCACATCGAAAACGATCATTGGCAAATCATTATCACTCCGACTTATTCAGGTTGTCCTGCGATGCAAGTGATAGAAGAAGATATCAAAAAACGCCTCGAAGAAGAAGGTTTGCAAATAGATGTTAAACTTGTCCTACATCCCGCCTGGACAACAGACTGGATCAGCGAAAAAGGAAGAGTGAAACTCGAAGAATACGGAATTGCCCCACCACAAGACGAAGCGGACAAATCGGTACTCTTTGGGGAAAAAACGATCGTTCCTTGCCCTAAATGTAAATCAAAAAACACAAAATTGGTTTCGCAGTTCGGAAGTACAGCTTGTAAGGCACATTATCAATGCCTCGATTGCCAGGAACCCTTTGATTATTTTAAGTGTTTGAAGTGATAAAACGCTGACTTCACAGCAGTTGAAATTTTCATTATTCTTACAGCTACTCCATTCATTTCTAATCACCTACTGGGAATCGTACAATCGTAATCTGTTCTTTGCAACCTTCAATTCCTCTTGTAAATCATCGATCTGTTCCAGTAAGTTATGAATTACATCAATACCTTCAATATTAATATTCAATTCATAATGAAAATGAATCGCTCGTTCGACTCTTTTTAAATGGTCAATTGAAATATATTTTTTATCATCTAAAATGATCAATTCAATTAATCCAGTATCATTTAAGGAATCGATGAATGCATATTCTACTTCCAAATTTGAACAGCATTTTTCAACGAGCACCAAATTATTTGTCTCCATTTTTTCTCAATTTTTTTAATTCTGTAAACAACTCTTTTTCTTTGTCCGTCAAGTTTGTTGGTAAGACCACGCGATATGTAACATACAAATCACCAAATTCATTTTCCTTTTTGTAAACAGGAAAACCTTTTCCTTTCAACTTTACTTTTGTACCCGATTGAGTTCCCGGAGCTACTTTAAGTTTCACTTTTCCATCAAATGTGTCTATAGTGACATCACCTCCTAAAAGTGCGGTGTAAAGTTCTATGTCAACAGTTGTATACAAGTGCTCCCCTTCCCGCTTAAATTGTGTGTTGTTCTTGATTGAAAAAGTAATGTACAAATCGCCATTCGGGCCTCCATTGACACCAGGCGCACCATGGCCACTGATTTTGATCACCTGTTCATTCTCTATCCCAGCTGGAAACGTCAAGCGAATATTTTTCCCATTGACAGTCAGTGTCTGCTTCTGGGATGTATAAACGTCGCTCAAATTCAATTGTAACTCTGCATTGAGATCCTGACCTCTAAATTTAGTCTGTCCACCACCAGCACGACCTCCAAACATTGATTCAAAAAAATCAGAAAAGCCGCCTGAAAAATCACCGTGTTGTGATTGCCCACCAGCATCGCTGTAACGTCGCTGTTGTTGCTGTTGTTGCTCCCGTGCTTTTTTGAACTCATCGGCATGTTTCCAATCTTTCCCGAATTCATCGTACTTCTTTCGTTTCTCAGGGTCGCTTAAAACTTCATGTGCTTCATTGAGTTGTTTAAATTTTTTTTCAGCCTCCTTATTGTTGGGGTTTAAATCGGGATGATATTTCCTTGCCAATTTACGGTAAGCAGATTTAATTTCTTTTTCAGAAGCTTGCTTTGAAAGACCCAAAACTTTATAGTAATCTATAAATTCCATAGTTCAATTTTGAGGTTGTCATCATTATAAAATTCTTACATTTTATACGGTAGCGCGATTCTACAAATTATGTAGAAAACACGATATCATATTCAAAATATAATCGACTAAAAGTAACTTATTTAGAATATAAAAACAATGACTTTTATCAACTTCGCTCAACGAAAATAGAATTAACGCTATTTTAATTTTGGAGTTCATACCAAAGCGGCATAATAAGGAGCAAAAAAGCAGCTATATTAGATTTTAAAACTTAGGATAATTTTGTATATTATTGATCCTTAAAATAAATTTTATGAAAGACAACAACCATGATAATAATCATGACCACAGTGATCATCACGCGCACATGATCGCAGATTTTCGTCAACGTTTTTGGGTTTCGATCATTATAACAATTCCCATTGTGTTTTTAGCACCAATGATTCAAGCATTGGTTGGATACACATTTCGATTTGAGGGAGACCGCTATGTTCAATTTGGACTTTCGACAATCATCTTTCTATATGGAGGCTGGCCATTTTTAAAAGGATTAGCAGATGAGATAAAAGAAAGGTCTCCGGGTATGATGACACTCATTGCGCTGGCCATATTTGTCGCTTATCTCTACAGTTCAGCGGTTGTATTTGGTTTAGCTGGTAAAATTTTCTTTTGGGAATTAGCTACACTAATTGATATCATGCTTGTTGGACACTGGATTGAGATGAAATCGGTAATGGGAGCATCCAACGCCTTACAAGAATTAGCGAAAATGATACCGTCTGAAGCCCGAAAAATAGGAGATGATGGCGAAACTAAATCTGTTGAAATCAGTGATCTAAAAAAAGATGATCAGCTGCTGGTGCGACCCGGTGAAAAAATACCCGCCGACGGTGTCATAATAGAAGGTGATAGTCACGTAAACGAGTCTATGCTCACAGGAGAGTCGAAACCAGTGGGAAAATCTAAAAAAGATGAGGTGATTGCTGGCTCTATTAATGATAATGGAACACTTAAGATCAAGGTGCAAGGAACGGGGGAAGATTCCTATTTATCCAAAGTGATCGACATGGTCAAAACCGCACAACAAACCAAGTCTAAATCTCAAAACCTCGCCAATCGTGCAGCTGCCTGGCTCTTCTATGTTGCACTAGGTGCTGGTATTGCAACTTTCACTGCATGGATATCCCTCGATGAAACATTTAGTTTTGCTCTAGAACGTACAGTGACAGTCATGATCATTTCCTGTCCACACGCGCTTGGTTTAGCCGTACCCCTTGTAGCAGCAATATCGACATCAGTGTCAGCTAAAAATGGTTTACTCATCCGTAATCGCACTGCTTTTGAAAATGCACGATTGGTCAACACGATCATATTTGACAAAACAGGCACCTTAACAAAAGGGGCTTTTGGCGTGACACGCATCCAATCATTAACAGAAAACCTCGATAAAAATGGGTTACTAAAAATAGCCGCATCATTAGAAAGTAGCTCAGAACACCCTATTGCAGCAGGAATCGTAAAAAAAGCAAAAGCAGAAAATATCGATTTAGATGAGCCCGAAAACTTTAAGAACATTACTGGCAAAGGAATCCAAGCGACTGTTAATCAAAAGGAAATAAGCATTGTTAGTCCAGGTTTTTTGAAAGAAAAGAATTTCGAAGAACCCAAAGACGCCTTTAAGGATGAGGCTGAGACAGTCATTTTCGTAATCGTAGATGATGAGTTAGTCGGATATATCGCGCTTGCAGATGAGATCAGAGAAGAGGCTTTTGATGCGATTAAAACGCTGAGAAAAAAAGGTCTCAAAATAGTGATGGCCACAGGAGACAATGAAATAGTTGCCAAAGCTGTGAGTCAGCAGCTTAAGCTTGACGATTACTATGCCGAAGTAATGCCGGAAGATAAACAAAACATCATCAAAGACCTTCAGGAAAACGGTGAATTCGTAGCTATGACCGGCGATGGAGTAAACGATGCTCCGGCTCTAGCACAAGCCAATGTTGGTATAGCGGTAGGGTCTGGCACTGATGTGGCTGCTGAGACCGCTGATATTATCTTAGTAGAGAGTAATCCTGGGGATATTGTCAATCTCATTCTATTCGGTCGGGCCACTTATTCCAAGATGATGCAAAATCTCTGGTGGGCAGCTGGGTACAACATCGTGGCACTACCTCTCGCAGCAGGAGTTCTCTCTGGCATTGGTATAATTTTGAGCCCTGCTGTTGGAGCAGTATTGATGAGTCTAAGTACGATCATAGTCGCCATCAACGCACAACTTCTTCGCCGTTCGATACATTAGGGAGGACGATCCCTAATGTGTCAGTGTTCAGCTGTTCATTGAAGAATTCTATTTGATAGAATAGCTCATTTAAAAAACAGTTTGTCGTAGTTATCAATGGTCTCATTCACGAAAAAACAACTTCTATATGTTGATCATTCAGTTTTGAATTAACGCCATTCAATTCATTTACAATACTATTGAAGCCCTCAAGCGCCAACTTTAATCGTCGCTCTATTGTTATCTCAAGATATTAACATGACCTTTAAACTGTCGCATGATTCCTTCCTTGTCTTTGACATTAATTTTCCAGACGTATGTTCCGTCCTTTACTGTTTTTCCACCGTATTTTCCATCCCATCCAACTTCAGCGTCATGCGATTCGAATAGTATTTCTCCCCAACGATTAAAAATTAACAGCTCATAATTAAAAGGATCAAAGCCCTGTGTTAGTACAGGCAAAAACACTTGATTATACTCATCATCATCCGGAGTAAAAGTGTTCGGTACGTAGATTAGAAGTCGCTCATCCACCACGACCAATGACGTCACAGTATCCGTACATCCATATTGTGAATTTGCCACCAATGTCACCTGATAGGTACCGCTTGAATCAACAGGATATTCGTGGTAGGGATTACGAATGTTATCGGTGTTACCATCACCAAAAAACCATTCGACATTCGTTGCTCCTGTAGATTGATCCCAAAACTGAACAATGGGTGAAAAGGTTGTTATGTCCGTACTTGATTGTTCGAAATCCGCCAAAGGGAGTGGATTAACGCAAACATGATTCTTTAATTCCTTAGAAGTCTGACATCCGTACTCGGTCGTAACCGTAACAACAGCATCAAAACAACCGATATCATTAAAATATACGTCATGTGCTAATCCATTATAATCATAGCCATTCTCAAATTCCCACAAAGCAGACGTACCT
>CAJXMN010000136.1 GCA_913056215.1 uncultured Flavobacteriales bacterium
AGGTCCCAAGGGTTGGGCTGTTCGCCCATTAAAGTGGCACGCGAGCTGGGTTCAGAACGTCGTGAGACAGTTCGGTCCCTATCTGTTGTGGGCGTTAGATTTTTGCGAGGACCTTCCCCTAGTACGAGAGGACCGGGGAGGACACACCTCTGGTACACCTGTTGTGGCGCCAGCTGCATTGCAGGGTAGCTACGTGTGGATGAGATAAGCGCTGAAAGCATCTAAGCACGAAACTCACCTCAAGATGAGAAATCTTTTAAGGGCCGTGGAAGACTACCACGTTGATAGGCTACAGGTGTAAAGACAGTAATGTCAAAGCCGAGTAGTACTAATTACCCGTAAACTTATAGTTCTCTACTATTACTGCTTCAATCACCCAATATTTTCTTATAACCAAAACATTACGTCCTCCTAACGGCGGATAATGATTTTCGGTGTCTATGGCGGCAGGGTCCACCTCTTCCCTTTCCGAACAGAGAAGTTAAGACTGCTTGCGCTGATGGTACTGCCCTTTTAAGGGTGGGAGAGTAAGTCGACGCCACTTTTTTTTAAGCCTCATGCATTCAGTTGTGTGAGGTTTTTTTTATTTTATATTTTCATATTGTTTTGATCATATTACTGTTCCTTAGTTGATCGATAAGAGTTGTACCTACTAAGAAAAATTTATAGCTGCTGAAACATCAATCAATCAATCAATCAAATTTGTTGGGATTGTTTTGCTAGAATTCTGTTGTTCTGTTATTTGGGAATAGATGTAATTGGTTTTATCTTGATACTCTTGCAGTAGTTAAGTTATTTTGTTTACATTCACGATAACTTAATCTGAATAACATGTTTTACTTACTAAAATACAAGTCATTTTTTGTTTTCTGTGCTGTTTTAATTGTTGCTACATCTTGTAAGAAAGAAGGTTGCACGGATCCACTTGCAGTAAATTATAATTCAGAAGCCGATACTGGCGATGGATCCTGCGAATACCCCGTAGAGGACAATAACAGTGGCACTGAAAAGTTGGAGGCCATTATGGATGGTGACGTTTTTAATGCACCTTATTTTTCTGCTACTCATGAGAATGGTCAATATGGAATATCAGGTTCAGAAAATGGTATTGGTATTTCTTTATCCTTGTCTGATGCTAATTCAAACGGTAATTTAGGTCCTACATCAGCAAATTACATTATTACTGGCGGACAGGAATCGGCAAATTCGGGGTCTTACAGTTATATGGTGAATGATGGTGTGATTTCTGGATCTTTTTCTTTTGAAACAGATACGCATACAATTACAAATGGAGTGTTTACAGTTGAGTTGTAGTCGAACAAAACAGACTGTTCATAGACTGTTTAAAGGTTTTGTTTTATCGGTTTTTTGGTGGGTAAACTAAACCCAAGTCCTGCCGAAAACTGAAGTGCGTTCAACGATTGGCGGCGGTCGACTGCGTGTTCTCCCAAAATTAATTTTCCCGCGACAAAAAATTGGAAATAGTGATTGATGAAGTAGTTATACCCCAGATTCACACTAACCAATGGATTAACCCCATTTTTAACTTCAGAAGCTGAGCTGGCAAGTTTGGTAAATGCGATTCCTGGCTGAAAACCAATGTAGGGGTCTGACGATCCCTTTTTATCAGGATGCCAGTTGATACCTGCAAACATTGAATTGTTATATTGAAATATTGCCAGATCATTAAGCGTTCCAAGGTAGAAAAAACCATCACCAGCAATGGATACTTGTTCACTGACATATCCCTCAAGATTACCGTGAAAATAAAAAGGCCGTTCCGAATTGTCGAGCATGATACTTGGTGAAATTGTCAGATAGGTCTTGACTAGACCGTCCCGTTTAATTTGCTGAGAAAAGCTAGCCTGGATACTAATTGAGAGTAAGACAAAAAGAACTATCTTCCCCATAGTTGACCTATTTTATAGTTTATGCTTATGGTGGTCAACAAATGACCTTCTAATTTATTGAGTTGATGCTCGTGATACACTACCTGTGCCACACCGTTCACCTCATGGGTGTGTGATTCGATGGCTGGAGTTAGGTGAATCATATAAAGTGACGAGATACTTACATCAAATCGATCCGTTACAAATAGATGTGTTCCAATTCCGCCTTGAACCGCTGAACCCCACCGGTCAACCGTATTTTCAGGTGTTCGAATAGCCGTTTTTTTATTGTAATCAAAACAATGACCTGCTGAAATATATGGTTGTAAAACACGTTGTTGTTCTTGCGGTTTAAATAGATAAAACAATACTGACCAACCAATATGTGCGTAATTACTGCGAACATGTTTTCCGCTTATGGAAATGTAGTCGGCAAACCATTCTGTGTTAACCCGATCTGAAAGCTGAATACGAAATTGACCACCTACACCTAATCCCTGCCCATCGTGACTGAAAGCATTATGTGTCGAACGCACCCCCAAAGAAAACATGCCCTTAGAAGGCAGTTGTGCCGCTGTCAATAGTGGGACTAAGCTCAATGCTATAAGAAAAATAGCTTTTATCATAGAGGCATTATTTAATATTATTAACGTCTTTTATCTTCTTAATATTTTGCAAAATACAAACTATATGTGAATTACATTTAATTGAAATAGTGGATGAAGTACAAAGTTGATTGTTACATCAATAATTACTTTTCTAGAACAAGGAGTGGGTAAAGTGAATTTAATTGCATATTAGCTGAAGTCTTCTTTAAAACAGTCATAAGCGATTTTAGCACTGTTTAGAGCAAGCGGTATTCCTCCGCCTGGATGGACAGTGACACCTACAAAATAGAGTCCTTTAATATCTTTGCTGAAGTTAGAATGCCGGTAAAAAGCTGCATATTTATTGTTGGATGAATTACCGTAAATTGAACCCATTGCTCCTGAATAGTGTTTCTCGATAAATGGAGCATCCATCACAAATTCTTCTTCAATTAATGGAGCGATAGCGCAGTTGAGTTCTTTTGACATGCGTTTGAGAATAGCAGCTTTAGCATTCGTACGGTAGGAATTCCAGTCTTGGCCTGTGTTTACGGGAGCATTTATCATGGCAAACCAATTTTCCTTACCGGGAGGTGCGTCGGCACTTATTTCTTTACTGGTTATGTGAATATAGACTGAAGGGTCTTCATACAATGTTCTTGATTCGAAAAGAGATTTGAATTCAGCCTCGTAATCATCTGCAAAAAACATGTTATGAACTCCCAATTCGGAAAATGATTTTTTGATTCCCCAATAGAATACGATTGCTGAGCTAGAACGTTCTTGATTCAATATTTTTTTCGGTGGTTTATTGAAATCCTCAAGTAATTTGTTGTAGGTGTGGAGCACATCCATATTACTCACTACAACATCGCAATTAGCTTCTCTTTGATCAGTTTTTAAACCGCGCACGTTATTATCGTCTAAGATGATCCTGCGTACTTTTTCCCCAAATTGAAACTGTACACCTTGCTTTTGTGCCAATTCCAACAATGAATGAGCAATTTGAACCATGCCATTTTTGGGTAGAAATACCCCCTCATTTAGCTCGAGATGCTGTATCATATTGAGCATGGCAGGTGCTTTATAAGGACTTGAACCATTGTAGGTTGCATAGCGATTAAAAAGCTGCGTTGTTTTTGGGTTTTTAAATAGCGCTTTATTTTCGCCATGCATCGTTTTACCTAATTTATATTGAGGAATCCGGCTGAGCGCTTTAAACAAATTACGATTCAATAGATGACGCCAACGATGCAAACTAGACTCTATAAAGAGAGGAGCAATCGCCTTATAATTTTTTCCACACTTCTGAAGATAGCGTTGAATAGTTAATGGGTTCTCACCGAGTTCTTCTGATAATGTATTCACTAATTGTTGGGGATCAGCACTCAATGAAAAACGGGTGCCGTCGCGGTAAAAATAGCGAAACGATTGCTCTAATTTTTGAAATTTGAACGTGTTAAAGTCTTCCTCACATAAATCGTAAAGTTCACGAATATATTCTGGACCTGTAAATACAGAAGGCCCCATATCCCAGCGGTAAGCACCTCGCGTAAGACTGTTGATTTTACCACCTGCGTGGTGGTTAGCCTCAAAAACGGTCACTTCATGACCTGCCTTGGCAAATCGAATAGCGGCTCCAAGTCCTCCAACTCCAGCACCGATAATCCCTACTTTCATGTGAAGACCGGTTTATTTCCGGCCGTGACAGTGTTTATATTTCTTGCCACTACCACACGGACACGGATCGTTTCTATTGGGTTTCTTATCGGCAACAACGGGCTGCTTTTTGGGCTGACTTTGCCGTTCTGATTGAGCCATAGCCTGATCGTAACCTTGACTTCCCTCAAATTGAGGAGTGTTCCCGGATGTTGACTGCGCCACTTGAGCTTGTGCATAATTATCGTTTTGTTGCGCGGCTTTATTACCAACGGAGGCCGCATCATCTTGTATTGGAATAGCACCTTTAACAAGGAATTCAACCGTATCTTGATTAAGACGGTCGAGCATATCCCGAAAAAGGTTAAAAGACTCCAGTTTATAAACCAATAACGGATCTTTTTGTTCGTGACGCGCTTGTTGAACAGATTGTTTAAGGTCATCCATTTCTCTTAGATGCTCTTTCCATTCATTATCAATAAGTCCAAGAACAATAGCTTTTTCGAATGCCCGTATAATCGAATAACCTTTTGAGTCATATCCTTCTTGTATCGTTGTAGAAACCTCAATTGCTTTATTGCCATCGGTTAAAGGAACTCGAATGTGTCTAGAGCGATTCTCTGGTTGTTCGTAATGTTGTTTTACGTTTTGATATACCAGGTCAGCAAGTTTTTCGTTTTTCTGTTCGTAGCGATCAAGTGCTGCGTTATATACATTTTCAATTAAATCATGTGGGGATAATTTTGAGAATTGTTCCTTATTTATGGGTGATTGTATACCTACAACGCGCAACAACTCCAATTCAAAATCTTCGAAATCGTCTTTACCGCTATACTTGCTGGCAATAGCTTCAACCGTATCGTAAAACATGTTAGCGATATCTAAATCGAGTCGATCACCGTATAGCGCATTCTTTCTTTTACGGTAGATGGCTTTACGTTGAGCATTCATTACATCATCATATTCTAAAAGATGTTTACGATTTCCAAAGTTGTTTTCTTCTACCTTCTTTTGTGCTCTTTCGATGGACTTCGAAATCATTCTGTGTTGAATTACTTCCCCTTCTTTAAGCCCCATTCGGTCCATCAATTTAGCAATACGTTCCGAACCAAATTTACGCATTAAGTCGTCTTCTAATGAGACAAAGAACTGGGTGGATCCCGGGTCGCCTTGTCTTCCTGCACGACCTCTCAACTGGCGGTCAACACGACGTGAATCATGTCGCTCAGTACCCACAATAGCCAAACCACCGACCTCTTTTACACCTTCTTGTAATTTGATGTCAGTACCACGGCCTGCCATATTCGTTGCTATCGTTACAGCACTTTTTGCACCTGCTTCAGCAACGATTTCAGATTCTTTTTGGTGTTGTTTGGCGTTGAGTACATTGTGTTTTATGCCTTTCATCTTCAACATTCTGCTGAGGAGCTCTGAAATTTCAACAGTTGTAGTCCCCACGAGGACAGGTCGTCCTTCACCTACAAGGCTTTCAATTTCGTCAATAACAGCATTGTATTTTTCACGTGCTGTTTTATAGACCATATCGTCCATATCTTTTCTCGATATAGGCTTGTTGGTGGGAATCACGACAACATCTAATTCGTAGATATCCCAAAATTCTTTCGCTTCTGTTTCCGCAGTACCAGTCATTCCTGAAAGTTTATGGTACATTCGGAAATAATTCTGAAGTGAAATGCTCGCATATGTTTGCGTTGCAGCTTCCACTTTGACGTTTTCTTTAGCTTCAATTGCTTGATGGAGACCGTCAGAATAGCGTCGACCTTCCATAATACGTCCAGTGGATTCATCAACAATCTTAACCTTACTATCAGCGATGACATATTCAACTTCTTTTTCAAACAATGTGTAGGCTTTCAACAATTGATTGATACTATGAATACGTTCTGATTTAATCGAATAATCACGGATGAGGGCGTTTTTTTTCTCTGCCAAGGCTTCGGCATCCAACCCTTCCTCTTCCAATTGAGCTAAGGCAAAAAGGGCATCGTCTCCTAATAAATCTTCAGCATAATCGGCAATCAACTCTTTTAAGAACTTAGCCGCCTCTTGGTATTCCCTTTTTTGAATGGACACCTTATATTTAGTGAACAAGATGTCGTCTTTCAGCGTGGTGAAGGGAAAGAATTTTGGG
>CAJXMN010000137.1 GCA_913056215.1 uncultured Flavobacteriales bacterium
GTAATTTCTTCAGGGCAAGTATTGCCATCTGAAACATCTCCTACATGTGTTACTGTTGGATTTGTCGTACAGTTATCCGAAACACCTGTCACATCGTTAATATCAGCGGCTGGTACATCGCCAATACACTGTACTGTTACATCCGCAGGTGCTGTACCCGCAGGATCAATATCGTCATTGACGGTGATGATTTGAGATACCGTTGCTGTATTACCACAAGAGTTCGTGTACTCCCATGTTCTTGTAATAACCTCTGGACAAGTATTCCCGTCAGAAACATCTGTCCCCGTCACAGAGCCTATTCCATCACACATATCAGTCCAGTCCAACGTTGTCATAGCTGGTACATCTCCAAGGCATTGTACAGTAACATCTGCTGGTTCAGGGTCAAATGTAGGAGTTGAACAAGGTGGTACATCAATCGTTACATCAACCAACTGTTCACAGCCATTATCATCTGTAACTGTCACGGTATAAGTATCAGCAGGTAATCCCGTTGCTGTACTAGCCACACCGTCAGGCACATTATTTTCAGTATAAACAACCGTACCCGCAGAGTTTTCAAATACATAGTCATAAGGAGCAATTCCATCAATTCCGGTTGCAGAAAAAGTACCATCTGAAGCTCCAGGACAGCTTTCATCGGTAAAAGAAACATCAGGTACTCCACAACATATCATAGCCGCCTGAAAAGGAACATCTGGATCTCCTGTACAAGCCGTGGAACTCCAACTTCCTGTTTCTCCGTCGGAGGTGGTATTAATACTTGAACTCAAATCACCATTGGCGGTACAATTGTTACTCACCGTTATTTCCCAACAAAAAGTCCAACTTCCTGTACCATCAATATCTGGGTCTCCAAAATTATTGGTCACATTTCCATCACCATCATCAACATACCAACCTGGTCCGTTCGGTCCATTTGTCCAAATCCAATTGTATCCCGTACCTGCAGTTGGTGAAGAAATGGGAGTTATCGAACCCGTATCCCATGAGGCTCCAAAAGAGGGTACTATACTATGAATCCAATTCGCTGACACCTGTTCGAAATCGGTAATTTCTAAACAAAACTGAACAGTTTCTCCCGGAAGGTAATACCCATTGGTAGGAGCGGGGGTTACCGTCAGATTAGAATTTAAAACACATAAATCACAATTGTCAAAATTAGTCAGATCGAGGGTAAAGTCACCAACATCGGTTTCATCCTCGCCACTAATTTGCACAAAATAGGTTTCTCCGGGATTGAGCGGGGATATCGTTGTCGAAATATTACCATTATTACTATTCTCACAAAATAACCCTGTCAGGTTATTGCAACCAGTCCCTGAATAAACACCAATATTAGCCCCATTCATGTTGGAGGTAAAGTCCAAATTCATATCATTACCAGAGGCTTCAAACTGAATCCATACGTCAGCAGCCGGAGCATCCATACAAGCTAAAGACGAATAGGGGTTTTCTGCAGTTGCACCATTCGTTGTTCCATTGTAAGTAAAGGTCGTTCCAGAGCCATCAGGACAAGCAATCGGTGAAGGCAAAGCTCCAATATCCGTGGCATTCAAGCAATCATCTCCTTGAGCAAAAGCTAAGGCTGCCGTGAGTGTTATTATAACCGTTGTAAATATTTTCTTCAACATAACTTACTTCTTTCTATATTCTTTGTGACGTCGAATTAAAAAATCGCCTTTAACCTCCCATATTTCATCATCATGATTCGAGGAGTGTTGAACAGCGCAATTACTACTTACCTCTTTCAATTCCTTTTCAGGTTTCAAAAGAACTTGAGCGCCATCATCAAAATTTAGAATACGTGAATCTGCATGGTAGTACAACCCACATAAATCAGCACTTTCCAATACATTTACAATAGCTTCTTCCGAATAAGAATCTCCTTTTTGGATCACCTCATAATGTTGTGCCCAAATTTTGGTGCACGCAAAAAGTAGGGCAATCGCCCCAATTTGTAGTTTTAACATAGCATTTTTTTAACACGTTTCATCCAGACAACGCTTATATTTAACATGTAGTTGCCTGTCACGTCAAAAAATATGCTAATACGTTATTAACAATATGTTGATAAACTCAAGAAAGTCAGCCTGTAAAGCGTTTGAGCTAATCCAACCAATCAATATTCTTTTTCAATTGATTCAATGTTTTTTCTTCTGGGGAATTTTTTTCGGGCGAAAAATCGTAAAACCATGAGGCATTTTTAGGTAGACTCATCAAAATAGATTCGATGCGTCCTCCAGTTTTTAAACCGAACTTAGTACCGCGATCATAAACGAGGTTAAACTCCACATATCTTCCTCTCCTTAAGTTTTGCCATTCAATTTCACGATCACCAAAATCTTTGTTACCGCACTTTTTGACCTGATGGCTGTATAACTGAGGAAACAGCTCACCCAGATCGATCGCAAAATCCTCTAAATCTGATTTACTCACCCCATGATTGGCTTTGATATGATCGTAAAAAATACCTCCAACACCTCTGGTCTCTTCGCGATGGGGTATGTAAAAATAGTCATCAGCCCAATCCTTAAATCGGTCATAGAAGGTCGGATGATAACGATCACAAACTTTTTTTAATTCACGATGAAAATCACGCGCCAATGATTCATCCACGTAATGAGGGGTCATATCAATACCTCCACCAAACCAATACTCTCCAGTATTCAACTGAAAATAACGCACATTCATGTGCATGATCGGATGGTACGGATTTTTCGGATGCAATACGATAGAAACTCCAGTTGCCAGAAAGTCTTGTCCATTTAACCCCAATTGTTGACGCATCAACTCGGAAACGGGACCATGAACAGCAGAAAAGTTAACTCCACCTTTTTCAAAAATATTGCCATTTGAAATAATTCGAGTGCGTCCCCCTCCTCCTTCTTTGCGGGTCCAATTATCCTCCTGAAATTTCGCAGCACCATCTAGGTGTTCGAGTTCCTTACAGATGAAATCCTGAACTTGTTTAAAACGATCAATTATGTTCAACTGGCTCAAATCCAAAACTATTTTCTTTTGAAAGTATTCTTAACAAATGAATCTCGTAATTTTCCTGCTTAGAAATAAATGCACTCGTGTTTTCGTAACCGTGTTCACGACCGATAGTAGCCAAGGAAAAAGCATTCATTATTCCTTTAGAACGGTCAATATTTAATAACATTTGAGCGCCTTGCCCTAACATAACATCAAAACCGTGAAATGCATATTTGGAAGGATCAGTTCCGTACGCGTTTCTATATTCTTTCACAAATGCCTTCGATTTCTCAGTATAATAATCCAGATAGCTAGATGCTGCATAGTGAAATTTAAATCGATTCCTATAGTAGGTATTAAACGCATCAAAATTCAACCATTCCTGGGTGCCAACCATAACCATTTTTGCGTCGTTCAGACGTGGCGTATAATTTTTAGCCGCATTCAGGGCATTGACGAAACGCATAACTTCTTGCACGTCATTGGATAAATAGATAAAAAAGTTAGCGGTATCTTCATCTACGAGCTGAGAAAGTTCCCTTCCCGATTCGCTTCCAACATTGACCAATCGAATCATATTTGAGATCGAATCTGGTAAGAACTGTTTATACACACTTTGAAATAGACGGTTTCGCTTTTTCACCTTTTCACTATTTCCCCTTATCAGAAATAGATTGTCGTCCGCATGCTTTAACGCCATATATTCAGCCATTGCCGCAACAAGTGTTAATTCTGAAGGGATCATTGCATAAACGTACGGATTATGCTTAAGCACTGTAGGAGCAACTTTAGTCACCGCTAACATACGAACTTTGTTTTCTTTACACCATTTGGCTGTGTATTCTACTAATTTGGGATAAAATGGACCGACAATGAGATCAACATCTTGTTCATTTTCCAACACTTTTTTTACTACAGCCTCGTTTCCACGGGTGTCCACAAATTCCACTTTTGCGTTTAAACCAAGACGTTCTAATGAATCTAACGCCATTTCAACGCCCAACAAAAAGTCCAAAGCAATATCCGAAACTTCTCTAAGCCTGGAACTCTCGTCGTATGTAGATTTTACAATTTCTCTATTTTGGTCAATCTTTACGGGTGCCAGCACAATTATGCGATAATGCTCCTTCTGTTTAAAAGTAGGACGGGCAGAATCCTGAACTATTGTATCTGTGGGCTTAACTGATTTGACTACAACTCGTTCAACACGCTCTTTTTTCAATGGTATAATCAGTTGTTGACCTGGCTTAATTTTATTTCTCCTCAGTTCGTTCACGCCCTTTAATGTATCTACAGAGACCATGAATCGTCTCGATATCGAATACAGTGTTTCTCCTCGTTGAACTTCATAATTGACAATACTATCAGAAAAATTTACTTCATATCGCACACCACTCGTATCTTTTCGAGTGCTGTCCCTATCGACGCTATTTGATCGCGTCTCATTTTCTTTTTCGGGAGTTGGAATTACTAGCTTCTGCCCTATTTGCAGTCCCTGGTCTGCACCTGGATTAGCTTCAATCAAATCATCAACAGAACAATCATAAGCTCTTGAAATACCAAAAAGAGTTTCTTTCGGTCCTACCTCATGGATGACACCAGCTGGTTCTGGTCGTGTGACAGGAATGTATAAGCGCTGACCAATTTGTAAACCTTCAGCAGCACCAGGATTTTCTTGAATGATGGCGTCGATAGGTGTATTGTACTTACGATGTAAACCATAAAGGGTATTTCCTTTTTCTACAACGTGAATCTTAAATACCTGCTCTCCACGGACCTCCTCCCCAACTTCTTGTCCATAAGCAAGCATTGCAGTAAACATCAAAATGCACGTTATAATAATTCTCATCTTCTTATGTATTCCATTATCCTTCCAAAAAAGGCATGTTGCACCAACTACTCCCATTCAATTGTCGCTGGTGGTTTTGAACTGATATCATAGGTTACCCGGTTAATTCCCGGCACCTGATTGATAATTTTATTCGAAATTTTACCCAACACCTCGTAAGGAAGATGGCACCAATCAGCGGTCATACCATCAGTTGAAGTAACAGCTCGAAGTGCCACTGCATTTTCATAAGTCCTTTCATCGCCCATTACTCCAACAGCATTAACAGGTAAAAAAATTGCTCCAGCTTGCCAAACTTCATCATATAAACCAGCATTCTTTAACTCTTGAATAAAAATAGCATCTACTTCCTGAAGTGTTTTAACTTTATCAGAGGTCACCTCTCCCAATATGCGAATTCCAAGCCCTGGTCCAGGAAAGGGATGACGTCCCAAAATAGTAGCATCTATCCCCATAGATCTCCCCACTCTTCGAACTTCATCCTTGAACAACAACTTTAAAGGCTCCACCACCTTTAATTGCATGTAATCTGGCAATCCTCCCACGTTATGATGTGATTTAATGGTTTGTGAAGGCCCACCTGATACGCTCACCGATTCAATGACATCAGGATAAATTGTTCCTTGAGCCAACCATTTTGCACCTTCTACTTTTTTTGATTCTTCATCAAAAACATCAATAAATACCTTACCGATGGCTTTACGTTTTAATTCAGGATCTTCCACACCTTGAAGGGCCTCATAAAATTGACCTGAGGCATCCACCCCCTTCACATTTAACCCCATATTTTTATAACTATGCAGGACTTCATTAAACTCATTCTTCCGCAATAGACCATTATTTACAAAAATACAATGCAAACGCGCTCCAATGGCCTGATGAAGTATGACAGCAGCAACTGAGGAATCTACTCCACCTGAGAGGCCTAAAATAACGTGGTCATCTCCTAATTTACCTTTCAATTCTTTCACCGTTGATTCAACAAAGGCATCGGGTGTCCAATCCTGAGCGCAACCAGATAATCCAACCACGAAATTCTCAATAATTTTCTGTCCATCAAGTGTATGATAGACTTCAGGATGAAATTGAATACCGTAAGTTGATTCACCTTTAATTTCGTAGGCCACATGCTCCACATCTTCTGTACTCGCGATATTCACAAAGTGTTCTGGTAGTTGTTGAATACTGTCGCCGTGGGACATCCATACCTGCGAATCTGGCTGAACACCCCTTAATAAAGGATGATCAGGGTTAAATTTCCTCAAATGTGCTCTACCATACTCACGAGTGTTTGATTGAGCAACCTCGCCACCATTAAGGTGAGCCAAATATTGTGCTCCAAAACAAATAC
>CAJXMN010000138.1 GCA_913056215.1 uncultured Flavobacteriales bacterium
ATCAATCGCGAGAGTTCTCCACCCGAAGCAGATTTCTCCACTTTTTTAGCTTCTACTCCTTGGTTGGGTTGAAACAAAAGAGCAATTTGATCGATACCGAATTCGGAAAGTGAACCACGTTCAAATGTAAAACGAATTTGTGCTTTCGGCAGTTTGAGCGCATCCAGTTCCCGAGCCACTTCTTTTTCAATCTTCTTTGCTGCTTTCTGACGTCGCTCAGACAATTGCCCCGCCTCTTTTTCGAGTTCTTTTTCACCATCAACAACTTCCTGAGTTAATACATCTATTTGTGCATCTAAATCTTCCGTTTCTGTAGCCTCACTCTCCAATTCTTGTTGAAGTTCTACTAATTCTTCTTGCGATTGTCGGGCATGCTTTTTCAAAACGTTGTTAAAAGCATCTAAATCCTGAGCTAATGTTTCTATTGATCCTGATTCACGTTCGAGTGATAGACGCTCATCGGCTGCAGTAGCAGCAATGTCGTCAAGTTCAATACGCACCGAGGTGATACGCTCAAGTAAATCATTAATGCGTTGGTCCTTCACATTAACATTTTTGTTAATCTGGTGAAGCTGATCGGTCACCCCTCCTTCTGCATTAACCAAGTTTGCGATCATGTCCAATCCTTGATCAATATCCTCAAATTCTTCAGCTCTTTGCAACTCTTCCTCTATATTTCTGTAATTCTTTGAATTGAGCTCAAGCGAATACAGTTCCTCGAGCTGAAACGTATTAAACTCCTGATTCAATGTAAGTGAAGACTGCTTCTCTTTGAGTTCTTCTAGTTGCTTTATGCGTTTTTTCCAGGCCAGAAATGCCGCACGATAACGATGAGTACGTTCATTTAATTGACCATAGTAATCAAGTAGTTCGCGCTGAAAAATTGCATTTTTTAGCTCTAACGTATGATGCTGTGAATGTATATGAATCAACGACGCCGTGATATCTTTCAGTACAACGAGCTGAACAGGTGTGTCATTGACAAAAGCCCTTGATTTCCCTTTTGCGTTAATTTCCCTGCGAATGAGTGTCTGACCTTCATAATCGAGGTCGTACTTTTCAAACAAAGATTGCAAACGATCTTCTGGTAATAAAAACTCACCTTCCACAATCGTTTTTTGATTTCGATCGCGGATCACCGAATAATCGGCACGTTCCCCCAGAATCAAATGTAAAGCACCGAGTAAAATCGATTTGCCAGATCCTGTTTCTCCGGTAATAACAGAGAAACCATTTTCGAATTCAATCGCTGCATTTTCGATTAAAGCAAAGTTCTTGACTTTTAACTGCTTCAGCATTACTCTAGAATTTCTTGATATTTTGAAGAATTGGCAGGATCCAGGCGTTTCAATAAATTCAGTACATCATTTTTATCTTTTTGACTCGCATCCTTAAATATTTTACCAATCTCATTACGTTTGGATTGTAAAAAAGTGCTGACATTGACAGAACCGGGTCTCGCATTATTAACCGGAACGAGCTTCTTTAAAGCTTCGTGTATGACCTTTCGCGCCGCTTTCTGATTATCATACATTTTATCTAATCCATTGCGGTGATATTCATAATTACATTCCCGCATCGGTGTAAAAAGTTCTTGTAGGCGATTCTCTATAAGCCAGTAGCGGTTTCTTCTACCCTTTTGACTAGCCCTCCATCCAGAACTTCCAGCACTTTGAGCGAGTGTAACAACATTTTGAGCCTTATCAAAATAAGGATCTCCACCGTTGAGCGCAAAGCTATCTCCATCCAGTCCTATCAAATAATAAGCATAAAAAGCCAGAATGGAAGTCAGATTATTTTCAAATTGATTTTCAGAAAATTGTAATCGGGTGTTTCGTTGAAAATTAAACCGTACATCTTCATCCATATAATTAAACATGGTCGTATTGTAAGTCGTGTTGTAAACCGGACGTGTAGACTGAACTTGCATTGTCGCTTCGTAAGTTCCAGTACTAGGTATACCCGTAATCGATATTTGAAGTACACAATTAATGCGTTCCTCAACTTCAAAGTCATCTTTGGTCCAGCTGGTGTTGTTCATCAACTCAAAAACCACGGTTTCCAATTCACTAAAGATCTCTTTTTCTGTAGTCGTAACGTCTAAAGACGGGTTAGAAACAACGTTTACCTGACAATTCAATTCCTGGCTATTCAGAGCACTGGAAAAGACAGTAAAGGTTATGAGCAAGACAATATATTTCATACGAACCGATCTGTTAAAAAGTTAAAGATATTTTTTGCGGCTTCCCGTTTAGAAGTTAACTCAAAATTATGAGAATTATTGTCTTTATCCAGCACCGTTATTTTATTCGTATCATGCCCAAAACCGGCTCCCGCATCTTGTAATGTATTCAAGACAATGGCGTCTAAATTTTTCTTTTGTAATTTTTTCCGGGCGTGTACTTCTGGTTTTTCGGTTTCCAATGCGAAGCCTATCAACCACTGATTCTTTGACTTCGACTCACCAATACTCGCCAAAATATCAGGGTTTTTGACCAGATCAATTTGCAAGGTTTTTTCAGATTTCTCGATTTTCTGTTCTGCCTTGGTCGCAGGTCTATAATCTGAGACAGCCGCTGCAAATATTCCTCCCGTACACTTTTCAAAATGATGATGAACAGCTTCATACATCTCGAGGGTGGAATTGACATCAATTCGTTTTAATCGATCATGATGTAATTGGCATTGTGTAGGACCTGATATTAAAATAACTTCTGCTCCGCGCTGGAGTGCTATTTCAGCTAAAGCGAATCCCATTTTCCCAGAAGAATAGTTACCAATAAAACGAACAGGATCAATTGATTCGTATGTTGGCCCTGCCGTGATCAAAATGGTTTGATTTTTCAATGAGGCACTAAGTGCAAAATGATCTTCCACACGCTCAAAAATGGTACTCGGTTCGGCCATACGGCCTTTTCCTTCTAATCCACTAGCCAAGAAACCTTCTTCAGCAGGAATAATTTGTATACCGTGATTTTCAAGACGATTCAAATTTTCTGCTGTGGTAGGATGAGCGTACATGTCCAAATCCATCGCGGGAGCCACGATAACAGGACATTTCGCAGAGAGGTAGGTTGCCATAAGTAAGTTATCGGCATTCCCTTGAGCCATTTTAGAGAGTGTATTGGCTGTGAGTGGGGCTACAATCATGAGATCTGCCCAAATACCTAAGTCGACGTGATTCGTCCATCTTCCATCTTCGCGGTTCCAAAAATAGTGGTATACTGGTTCGCCAGAAAGCGTCGCCAAGGTCAACGGACTTACAAAATCTTTTGCAGCAGGTGTGAGGATACATTTCACCTCAGCTCCTTGCTTTTTAAGCATACGTATGAGAAAAGATATCTTATAGGCAGCGATACCTCCAGTAATTCCAAGGATAACTCGCTTTCCGTTTAGCATCGATAAGGAGTGTCTTATCCTTCTATTTTACGCTGGTAAATTTTATCGTTCTTCAATTCATCCAAAGACATCGCAACTGGCTTAGGCAAACGTTCATAAAATCGAGAGATCTCAATTTGTTCACGATTCTCAAAGATCTCTTCAAGATTATCCGTTGAAGAAGCAAATTCCTGAAGCTTTTGAGTGAGCTCTTCCTTCAATTCAACATTAATTTGATTGGCTCGTTTTGACAACATAACGATTGTTTCATAGATATTACCCGTATCTTTTTCAACTTCAACGGTGTTTCGCGTTATTGTCGTACGTTCTGCTTTGCTGTTTTTAAAGCTCATATTTTAACTATTAAATATTGACTAATTCTTTTTCGGCCTTCTTCTTAAGACTCTTCGCCTTATCCAAATATTTCGACTCGGGATAATCTTCGGCAAAGTTATCATATCTTTTCAATGTTTCCTTGAGATAAGTCATTTTTTTCTGCTGGGAGGATGATCTCGACTTTTCAAAAGAGGATTGAATATCTTCGAAAGCATAACGTTCAGCAACTTTTCTAAGTTCTTCTCCGACATCCTCCAGATAGCGACTCGATTTTCGTTGCACCTCTTTATCATCAAAGCTTTCACTGTATTTTGCATAAAGTTCCTGAGCGGACTCCAGGCGTTCTTTTTTCTTGCTAAACACACTTCGCTTCGCCAAGAAGTAGGCATCTTCAAAAGCGATGAAACTAACTTCCGATTTGTAGCTACTTTGCGGATATTCCTCGAGAAAAGATTCGGCGGCAGCAACTGCGGCTCTGTGCTTTTCCATTTTATGATAAAGTTCGACAGCGTTGAATTGCTTCGTCTCTAATTTAAAACGCAGGCGATCCATAATCGAATTACACGAATCAATCAAATGACTATTCGGATACCGCTGAACAAAACGCTGCAAATCATTCAACGCCACTTTCGTTTCCTCCTGATCTAATGTTGGTGCAGGGCTATTCTTCACGGAGCAAATTGCCGTCATAAACAAACATTCCTCCACATTATCACTCGAAGGATAACGCTGCGTAAATTGGTTGAAATAATAACCCGCCATGTAGTAATCCTCTATAGCAAAATAACTCTTGGCCATGCGGTAGTAGGCCAATTGACCTTCTGCGGAGTTTGGAAAACGCTGATAAATCTGTTCATACAACGTGAGTGCCTTGGTAAAGGATTCTTTCTCATACATGCGGTCTGCCGTAAGCAGTTTACTCTCGTAATTATCCCCTTTTACCACCTTTTGATAATCGCTACAGGATTGCAGCAGCAATAAAATGGTCAAAACCGATATAATTTGTAATAATCGCATTGATGCAAAATTATAACTTTTAATGATCTCTCTAAACATTTTAAGATAGTTTAAGTTATTTTCTATTAAGATTGGATTGTTCATAGAACAAGAATGCAAAAGAAGTACTAATTTTGTAGCATGGATTTTAAGCTCGTATCATCATTCGAGCCTACGGGTGATCAGCCGCAGGCTATTGAAGAACTCGCAAAGGGAATCAACGCCGATGAACAGCATCAGACACTTTTGGGTGTTACTGGAAGCGGTAAAACCTTCACAGTTGCCAACGTGATTAAAAATGTACAACGCCCGACACTCATTTTATCTCATAACAAAACGTTGGCCGCACAATTATACAACGAGTTTAAACAGTTCTTTCCTGAAAATGCTGTCGAATATTTCGTATCTTATTACGATTACTATCAACCAGAAGCTTATTTACCCGTTACGGACACCTATATCGAAAAAGATCTGGCCATCAACGATGAAATAGAAAAATTACGGTTATCGGCCACCTCTTCCCTACTTTCGGGCCGACGCGATGTAATTGTAGTCTCTTCTGTTTCCTGTATTTACGGCATAGGTAATCCTAACGAATTTGAGAAAAGTATTATTCCCGTGAGTGTGGGGGACGTCATCAGTCGAAACAAGTTTTTATTCAGACTGGTAGAAAACCTTTATTCTCGTGCTGGGGATGAATTCAAGCGCGGTACTTTTCGCGTTAAAGGTGATGTTGTTGACATCTATCTTGCCTATGCCGATTATGCATTGCGCATAGAATTCTGGGACGACGATATCGAACGTATCTGCACGATAGACCCTGAAAACAACGAGATCCTGGAAGATTTTGACGCCATAAATATCTATCCTGCCAATATATTTGTAAGTTCTCCAGAAACGACTCAGCAAGCCATTGAAATGATTCAAGAGGACATGGTTGCGCAAGTCGAATCATTCCAAAGCGAAGGGAAAACGTTCGAAGCTAATCGCTTGAAAGAGCGTACTGAATACGATCTGGAAATGATTCGCGAGCTCGGCTATTGTCAAGGAATTGAAAATTATTCGCGGTACTTCGACAAACGGGCCCCTGGAACTCGTCCTTTCTGCCTATTGGACTATTTCCCGAATGATTTTATGATGGTTATTGACGAAAGTCACGTAACGGTTCCCCAAATACGCGCCATGTATGGGGGCGACCGAGCGAGAAAAACCAACTTGGTAGAATTTGGTTTCCGTTTGCCTTCGGCATTGGACAACAGGCCTTTAAAATTCGAGGAATTTGAAACAGTTGTGAACCAAACCATTTACGTGAGCGCCACACCAGCAGAATATGAGCTGAGACAATCTGAAGGTGTTTTTGCTGAGCAAATCATTCGTCCTACAGGATTATTAGATCCAGTGATTGAAGTGAGACCTGTTTCAAATCAAGTAGATGACCTTTTGGAAGAAATTCAATTGCGCAT
>CAJXMN010000139.1 GCA_913056215.1 uncultured Flavobacteriales bacterium
CTATGAACTTCACCAATACCGGTTATATTCGAAAATTCAATGATAATGGTAATTTGATCCAGTCTTATCATGTCGGACTTAACCCAACAAAATTGATACACTATGAATAACCCATTAGCTATACTCATTCTGCTTTCCCCTGCATTTTTATGGGCTCAAAGCTATGCCCCTGCAGCAGGAGAACCAGGTAGTACCGCGATCCATTTTGAAGACCCCTTGTTTAAAGCATGGGCCACAGCTATTACTGTAAAAAGGGGATACATCAACATCGAAGACACCACTGCAAGCATTAATGGTAATCAAAGGGCTTCTTTCGGAAGCCCCGCGCTGGCTTTAAGTAAAGCTACGGGAAATACTGCAGACGTGGTTTCGCTGGGAGACAAAGGTGTAGCTACCATGACTTTTGATTTACCCTTGAAAAACGGACCAGGGTTTGACTTTGCCGTTTTTGAGAATAGCTTTTCGGATACTTATCTCGAACTCGCACACGTTGAAGTTAGTTCTGACGGCATTCATTTCGTTCGTTTTCCTTCACACAGCGAAGTTCAAGACGACGTTCAAATTCATGGTTTTGGCACCACCGACCCTACAATGGTCTACAACTTAGCCGGTAAATATCGTGCTGGATATGGGACTCCATTCGACTTAGAGGAAATAAAGGACAGTGCTGCGCTCGATATGAACAACATTACGCATATTCGTGTCATTGATGCCATAGGAAGTGTTGGTGACTCTGCAACCTTCGATGCCTATGGAAACAAAATCAACGAACCGTTTTCAACACCCTATGAAAGTGGCGGTTTCGATCTTGAAGCAGTAGGAGTAATAAATCAAATAGCGGATATTGAAAGGGAATTCATTAATCCTTTCAAGATATATCCAAACCCGTCAGAAGGACAGTTTTATCTTCGCGGACCACTTGAGGAAATGAATAAAATGTTAATAACATCTGTCGAAGGGAAAACAGTTCGAAAAATTGCATTGAAACCCAACCAAAAAAAACTTTCAATCCACCTACCACAAGGCGTTTACTTACTTCACTACTCTTATCACGGAGTTATGCGTTCAAGTAAAATAATTATTCGATAATAATGCCTGGCCATTAATCTACCTTTAATTTTATAAACAGTGCTTTTATTTTAGCCCTAAAAGCTTTATGTTTGGTAATAAATGCATAGACATGAGAGCTCTAATAAACATATTACTTTTTATCCCCGTATTTGTTTTCGCTAACGATGGTTTCATCGAAAATAAAGGTCAAATCAAATCGCCTCATCGCAACATTAATAGCGATGTTCTTTTTTCTGGAATACACAACGGGATTTACATCACACTTCGTCAGAAAGGGTTCTCTTACGAACTAAAAAATATAGATACAACGCAACTTCAGGATGCTTTCAGCGCAATGAGAAAAGATGTGAGGATAGATATTAGTTCAGAACGCATCGATTTTACGTTTCCGAATGTCCCAGATCATATTGAACGAGAATCTCCAGTTCACGACAGGTTAACATTTTGTAATGAATATGGAACCGTTCAGACTACCAGCTATCAAAAGATCATATATCGAAATGTTGCACCAGGTTTTGATGTAGAATTTTTACTTGAGGACAACGAATTTAAATATAACATCGTTAAAAAACCACATGGAAATATAGCGGATTTTTTCATGGAAATTGGTACGGCAGGACGAACGTTTATTCGTGACCAACAGCTCATCATCGATACAGATCAAGGTATAATAGCAGAAAACATTCCTGTCAGTTATGTAAACGATGTCACTCCTTTAAAGGATGTGAAATTTAAACTCGACAACAACCGTCTTCAGTTTGAAATACCGAAACATACCACGAATAAAAAATTAATCATTGATCCAGTCCCCGACCTTATCTGGAGCACATTTTTTGGGGGAGATCAATACGATCTCACCACAGCAACTGCAATCTCTAATAAAAACGAACTACTTCAAACAGGTTTCACTATGAGCCCCGCTAACATAGCGACATCTGGTGCTTTTCAAACTAATTATCAAGGTGATCTCGATGCCTACATCTCGAAATTTTCAAATGATGGAACCCTAGTCTGGAGCACCTATTATGGTGGTCCGCAAACTGAACGTGTTTATAGTATTGCTTCCACAAGTGAAGCTATTTACGTAGCCGGGAGTACCTTCAGTACGGTTGGAATTGTCACTTCTAACGTACATCAATCTACTGTCGATGGCGCAGACGATATTTTTTTACTCAAATTAGACCATGAGGGCAACCGACAATGGTGTACTTATCATGGAGGCGATGGGCATGATTTTATAACTGATATGCTCGTTCAAAACGACACAATATTCATGGCCGGACATACAACGAGCACGAATAATATGACTACCCCAGGCGCACATGAAGAGAACTACACAGCCGATGAAGCGGGGCATCTTACACTCTTTTCTGGTTCGGGAACATTTCTCTGGGGTACTTATTTCGGATCCGAAGATCAAACTTCCATTGAGGGTATAGCGTTATCAGGCGGTCATATTTTTATAGGTGGCAGAACGAATGCCGCGAACGGGATTTCAACTGCAGGCACACACCAAACAACCCTGGATGGATTTTCAAACGGATTTTTATCTAAATTTTCGAAATTAGGTACCCTTAAATGGAGCACATACTATGGAGGGCAAGCCACCGATAAAATAGAAAGTCTTGCTGCTGACACCTCTGGTGGTATTTTCGTAGCGGGATCAGCATCTAGTAGCAATCAAATTGCAACGCCTGGAGCACATCAGGAAACACCTTTGAGTTCTGAGCAAGGTTTCTTAGCTCATTTTAATGGTGATGGTGCACTACTATGGGGAACTTTCTTAGGCGGAAGTGCCTCCAATTATGTTTCGAAAGTAGTAAGTAGCGACAGCGTTGTTCTTATAGGTGGAAAAACACTGAGTTCTGATGAAATAGCTACAGCTGGCAGTTACCAGACCAATTATGTTAACGGATATGATGCATTCGTTCAGCGTTTTGATTTTACGGGATCACGCCATTGGGGAACGTATATAGGTGGAGCGGGTAATGAAGATTTACAGGATTTAGAAATCACTCCATCTAATAGTGTTATTGCTTCTGGCAGTGTCAATCAAAATGATACCTTATTTGGTTTTGGCAACAGTCATTCAGACACCTACGGAGGGGGGTCTTATGATGGATTTATCGTATATTTCTGTCAACCTGTTACTCCTACGGTTCAACTGGTAGGTGATTCGCTGGAAACTGTACCTGGAGATGAATATCAATGGTATTATGAAGGCAATCCTGTCGGTTTAAATCAACGCCGTCACTACCCTGAAAATGACGGTAATTACTCTGTCACGATTTCAAGTGGCGGTAAATGCACCACACAAAGTGAGAGTTTCGAGTATTCGACAGTTGGTGTCCATACAAGCGAACTCACTACCCCTTCAGCCATTTCTGTTTTTCCCAACCCTTCAAAATCTCAATTGACCATTCAAGTGAAAGGAAAGTTTAATGGAGAACTATTAACCATGCAAGGACAAAAGGTAATGAACGTCGCGGGTCAAAACACGGCATCTTTCCGAATAGCTCATTTACCCAAAAGCCTATACCTCTTACGTTTGAAACATAAGGGGACAACATATAAAAAATTAATAATTAAGCAATGAAAGAGGCAACCCCCCATTAAACTTAGCGTTATATAAGTGGGTGCTTCTAGCACTTGCATAAGAACTTTAAATCTACGGATTATGAAATTACTACTACATACACTCGTTTTGACAGTCCTTCTACTGTTTATCAGCAACTCTGCTGAGGCTTGTCACGCCTTAGCTGTGCAAGATTACAATCTAACTGTCACGCCTACAGGGGTGGAAGTTGATGCTTCTTCAACAGATCCTACCTGCGGTTGTGGAGATTATTGGCTTGACGTCGAAATCCGTTGTATTAATGAAAATTTTGATGCCGCTCCATTTGACCCTACGCAATATTTATCATTATCCAATTACCCTTACTTTCAATCGGCTACAATGCTCAAACCCAATTGTCAGGTCCAGGCTTATCCAACAGTGACTATACCCTATAATAACCTCTGTCCAGGTATTGACTATCAAGTCAGGGTTAGGGAAAATAATAACGGGAATGGTGGTCCGTGGTCTGCTCCTTTAACCTTTACAGCTCCCGGGACGACAGCTCCGATAGTAGGGAATGTCACAGCCGATACACCCAATTTGTGCCTGGGACAATGTACAGACCTGAACGCTTCCGTAACGGGTGGGTGTAACCTGGCAACTACCTTTACATGGAGTAATGGTGACACAGGACCAACTACCAATGTTTGTCCTACGACCACAACAACTTATGATGTTACAATTACGGAGCAGTGTAGTAATTTATCAATAACTGAATCAATAACTGTTTATGTCGTTCCAACGCCTGTAGCTGGAACTGCAACTGCAAATCCTACAACAGTTTGTGAAGGTGAAACAACGAATTTAACGCTTGCTGGTTATGACGGTGCCATTCAATGGCAAAGTGCACCCAACAATACAGGTCCTTGGACAAATATCGCCAATGCCGACACCGATAATGAAACAAGCCCGCCCATAACAGCAGACATGTGTTTTAGAGCAGTTGTGAGTGGTTGCGGTCCTGATGATATTTCCAATGTCGTATGTGTCACTGTTGCACCATTACCGGTATTGACAGTTTCCAACGAAACCATTTGTAATGGCGAAACAACTGACTTGACGAGCAATGTCGATTTAACAGGTGGTACATACTTATGGACGCCTACCAATCAAACATCTCAGGATTTGACAAATGTATCTCCTACAACGACAACGACTTATGATTTAGAGTATACCTTGAACGGTTGTGTCGTTACAGAATCAGGCACGATTACAGTTAATCCGCAACCCACAACTTTAAATCTCACAGATGTTACAATTTGTGATGGTGATAATGCAACCATAACTGCAAACCCAGATGTGGGAGGTGGTACTTATACGTGGACTCCTAATGTGAGTACTACCAATACTGCAACAGTATCACCAGGAGTCGGCACCAATACTTATACTATTGACTATGATATAAATGGTTGTACTTACTCGGAGAGTGTCGACGTGATCGTTAACCCTGTTCCAACTGTTACCATAGCTGACGCAGAGGTGTGTGAAGGAGGAACAGGAACATTAACGGCCAATCCAAGTATCGCAGGAGGTACTTATAACTGGACGCCAAATGGTGAGGTGACAGCCAGTATTTCGGATGATCCCGCTGCAACTGCTAATTACGGCGTGACATACGACTTGAACGGCTGTACTGCTACGGATGACGCTGACATCATTGTTCACCCTGTTCCTGTTGCTGATTATACCTATAACAATGTCTGTGAGGATGATGCTATGGCATTCAACTCAAGTTCCAATATAGCTGCACCAGGTGCAATTCAAGATTACGAATGGGACATCAACGATAATGGCACGGTGGATTATACGAGTGCCGCACCAAATCACACATTTAACGGGTATGGTACTTTTGACGTTCGATTGACGGTTATATCTGACGAAGGATGTAGCGATGATATCCTTCAAACGGTAGAAGTCTATCCTCTACCAATTGTAGATTTCGATGCAAACCCACTCTGTTTGGGTAGTCCCACGGATTTCACTGATTTGACGAATATCCCGAATGCCGGTACAATTACAGACTGGACCTGGGATTTTGATGACGGAGGAACGAGCAACGACCAAAACCCTTCAAACACTTATGCTAATCCGGGAATCTATGATGTAAATTTAACAGTGACAACGAATAATGGTTGTGTAGATGATGTGAATGAAGACGTCGAAATCTTCCCATTACCTACGGCGGATTTTAACGTAACTAATGACTGTTTCTATGAGGATATCAATTTCCAAAATGCATCGAGCCCGAATGCTACCATCTTTGAATGGGATTTCGATGACGGTTCTCCAGTCAATAACAACGAAAACCCCAATCACCTCTACAGTAACGCGGGTAATTATGACGTTACACTGATCATAGCAACTCCTGATGGATGTGGTGATACGATCACCAAAAATGCTACAGCTTATGCTCAGCCTAATCCAGATTTCACAATTGATCCCGTTTGCCTCAATGAA
>CAJXMN010000140.1 GCA_913056215.1 uncultured Flavobacteriales bacterium
TGGTGACAAAAATATCTTGATCAGTTGCTGAAGCAGTCAGATTAGTCGTCCCTGGTCCTGGATCAAAATCAACAGAACCAGTAAAATAACCAACAGATATTACCTCATCAGAACTATTAGTCTGCACGTCCTGCCCATATGCATTTTCTCCACCTTGGTAAGCAGAAACCCAATCAAACGTCTGCTGGGAGAAAGACGTTCCAAATCCAAAAACAGTAAGAACAGTAAAAGTTAATAGTAGTTTTTTTGTCAAATATTTCATAATCGTGTAATTGTTATTAGAGCAGTTAAATGCTTTTACGCCGATAAATCTAAGAAAAATTCAGCAAAACCATAAGTTTCAACAGAAAAATGTTAAAAAAATAAAACATGACACTACGAACCAAAGTATTCAACACCAAAAAGAGATACGTACAAACGCTATCTGTAATTCAAGTACTAAAAACAACTTAACACCATTAAACCATTGTTAAATAAATAATTAAGAGGTCACCTATCTACTTTTGAGCTCCTCAATAAATGTGAAGTGCTCAATGGACGTATTTAATAAAAGAATCGGTAAAAATAGCTCCCCTCACTAGAACGCGTCGATCTGTGCTACGCCTGGGAGCATCACATTAGTGCTATTGAGCAATAAGTAAGCGAAGAAAACAATCATTATTAGTGAACAACCCATTGATTCATTTCAACAAGATGAATGGGTAATAAAATAATGATTTTGACCGCCACAGGCAGCAAAGAAGCTAACACCAAGGATTATCACAGGAAACTTCTCGGACTGAGACCTACCTGTCTTCAGAAACGGTTGTAACTTTTTGCAGCAACCGATCGGAGCTAACCCTCGAACACTGATAAAACTGACAGGTATGAATGGTAAAAAAAAGAATACTCCACAACACGTTTTAACCAACCAAAACCAACCTCAATACTGAGCCAAATAAACATCTTAATTTTAATCAAAACAACCTGAGCACATCCAAACTCAACAATTTTTCGTAAATTCGTACGGGAATACATAAACATGCACGCTATAAACTACATTCATGTGAAACCAGCACCTCCAGCATCTGAAAAACATGCTGGCCGTCGAAGTGATGTTGATCGTGCAAAATCGAACGATGATATTCCAGACCGCCTTTCACTCGCATTAAAAGAATTAAAGATCACTGGAGCATACTTCGAAAGTCGAAGAATAAATGATGTTCGCTTTATCAACCAGCACTTGATTAAGGTAAACAAAAACCTTCAAGAAGGAGATCATTATGTAATCCAAGTACAGTTCCTCAAGCATTGGAGAAAACAACGCACAGCCCGAAACACCCCCATTGTTGGCGGTTTTGTGAGAGTTTGGGATTTTGCGTTGTTGCGCATTATGCCGAAAGTCGGCGGCATTAAAAAGCTCTATTTTGGAATCACAAGAGGTAAAAACCGAATCCTCTCTAAAGCTGAAGTTTTAGGAAGACTCATCAGTTGTGGGTTCGAAATTGAACAAGTCATCGATCGTCAGGGAGATGCCTTTGTCGTTTGCAAAAAAATTAAAGCTCCAAGCACTTCAAAACCGAGCTATGGTCCACTTTTCAAAATGACGCGCGTAGGGAAAAGCGGTAAGATCATTGGTGTTTATAAACTGCGAACCATGCACCCCTACTCTGAATTCCTTCAAGAATACCTGATAAAAAACCATGGTTACGCCGAAAACGGAAAAATCAAAGATGACTTTAGAACTACGCTGTGGGCGCGTAGATTAAGGAAATATTGGGTAGATGAAATACCACAGTTGATCAACGTCCTGAAAGGAGACATGAAACTTGTGGGCGTACGCCCCGTTTCCCCAATATACTTTGAAGATATACCGCCCGACTTACAAGAATTACGCAAAAAGTACAAACCTGGATGTATCCCACCATACGTAGCCTTTAACGAAGAAAGCAGCCTGGAAAGTGTACTCGATTCAGAATTGAAGTACCTCAAAATGAAAGAAAAAAATCCCTACTTCACTGATACTAAATTGTTCTTTAAAGCAATCTACAACATCATTTTCAAAGGTAAACGAAGTGCTTAGGAGTCTCAGGCTTCGATTTGCTCAACAACCCCCTCAGGCTTCAGATGAGGACTGAGAGCAGAGGACTGAGAACTGAGGACTGAGGGCTGAGGGCTGAGGAGCATATTGAGCTTGCCGAAATGCACTCGAAGCCCGAAGTCTAAAGCACCATATCAATACCATTCATTTTTCGTTTAACTTTTTTTACGACAAAGGGAGTGAAAAATGGTTGTAAGGAATATAAAGCCAAAGTTCATCTTTATTTGTTATATTTGTCTATTATACGATAAGTCGTGATATACAAGATGTTAAACAAATTATTTATACTAGTCGTTGTAGTGATGATTATTCATCCCTCAGGTTATAGTCAATCAAATAGCGACAGATGGTCGTTATCCTATAATATTGGCGTCACCAATGGCGTTGCTCCTTACGCTCCAGGATACTGGTCAAATACCCTCGGCTTCATGCACACGAACATCGGTGGTCGTTTCATGTTCAATAATAAGTTTGGAGTCAAGGCTGATTTCGGATATGATCGCATCAAAAACGATGAATTCGGCGATAATGGCCAGTCACTTCCCTTCCGTTCAAATTACTTTAGATATTCGCTACAGTTAACCGCAAATTTAGGACGTACCCTTAATTTCGAAGATTTTACAGAGCATTTTGGTTTACTTCTACATGGCGGCATGGGGTATTCTTCCAATCAGAAGAAAGGAGCTCCGCTTTTCGGTGAAAGCGATGGCCCCGATAAGGATAATATGGTCAACTTTATTGTTGGTTTTACTCCACAATACAAACTTAATGATCGCTTTACTGTCAATGCTGATATCGCTTTTGTTCATCACATCTATCAACAACGCACCTGGGATCTATCTGCCGCATACAATGACAGAGGTTTTGATGGTTTTATGGCTAATGCAACAGTGGGGGTTACCTACTATTTTGGAAAAAACACACCGATGGATTGGACCTTTGACCCTAAACCACCATCGGTTGATGAAGTAGCAGAGGAAGTGATGAACAAACTTGATGCTGAAACACTTTTTGACCAGCTGCCCGATAATGATAGCGATGGCATACCTGATCGATTAGATGCATGCCCAGGTACGGCAGGAGTGATTGCCAACAACGGTTGTCCTAAGAGTGATAACCCTAATCGTTATCAGAGCAACGATTCAATCAACACCAGTACAAACGATTCGCTCCCTTATAAGATTGGAACGGATAAATCGGGATTAGACCCTGTAGAAGTTGAAGTAGAACTTTTTGACTTTCATGAATTACATATTGTAGTGGGCATGTTTAAAAAACGCCAGAATGCTACCAACTACGTAGAAAAACTGAATAAGGAAGGACACGATGCAGAAATAGTCGGTATAAGTAAAGGTTTTAGCATTGTGTCTGTCGGTTCTTTCGATGAAATTACCGAAGCAAGACGACGACTCATGCGTGCACGTGAAGACATCATTGAATCAGCCTGGATGATGAAAAAAATGCGTGATTACGAATAAGTTAAGTCTGTCAGTACTTTCCTATTAAGGACCATAACAGTACGACTATAGGCACAGTAATTATAACTACATCTAACACAACAACTGATCACTAACCACCTCAGTGAGACAGTCCCCGATTCATCGGGACGTATTCGAACTAATCCTCGCGAGTGTAACGAAGCGCGATGACCACCAATCACCAAATCTCCACGCCCTACAAACCGATCACTGATAACTGATTACTGATCACTAATTACCACTACCACTCCTACAAACCGATCACTGATAACTGATTACTGATCACTAACCACCAATACCACGCCCTACAAACCGATCACTGATAACTGATTACTGATCACTAATTACCAATCACCAATCAAACCATCACTAACTTATGCCGCTCGTGACGTTTTTTTTCTCCAAGATAAAAGTCAATGCGGCCAAGCGCAAGTCCCGCCCAGCCAACTTGATTAATCAAAACCTGCTCTCCAACTTTATTCTTATGTACTTCTGGACGATCCAAAAAGGTATGTGTATGACCTCCGATAATTAGATCGATATTTTCACTTTCAGCTGCGAGCAACGTGTCACAATCGTCAAATTGTTTCGGATGATACCCCAAATGTGAAAGACAAATAACGAGATCACATGATTCTTCAAATCGAAGGTGCTTAGCAATGTTGTTTGCGATTGGAATAGGCGCTTGATGAACTGTATCGCCGTAAAGTACAGAAGGAACCAAACCGTTGAGCCCAACTCCTAGTCCAAAAACACCAACTTTAAATGGTCCTTTTTGAAAGATCTGATAGGATGATGTCAATCCATTCAATGGTGTATTTGTAAAATCATAATTCGCACAAACAAATGGAAAATCCGCAAATTGATAAGCTTTGACAAAACCTTCCAGCCCAGCATCAAAATCATGATTACCAATTGTAGCACAGTCATACCCCATTTGCGACATCAATTTCATTTCAAGTGTTCCTTCAAATTTATTAAAGTACGGTGTACCTTGAAATATATCTCCAGCGTCTAGGAGCAATGCATTCTTTTCCGACGACCGTATATTTTGAATTACAGTATGTCGGCGAGCCACCCCCCCCTGCCCTGGATATTTCGCATGATCTTCAGGAAAAGTTTCAATGTTTGAATGCGTATCATTGGTATGAAGTATAGTCAGTTTTTCCAGCTGATCTGGAATCTTTGGAGTAGCAAACAACGTCGGCGCAACGGAAACCCCCGCACCGAGAAGAGCACTTTGCTGTATAAATAACCTCCTTTTCATCATTCTAAAGTTATCCGGTCATCTATGACGGGTCTAATAGTATCGCGTTCTTCAACCTCCTGAATCAATATATCACGTAAAAATACACCTGTATTGCGATATGAATAATGCATACCAAAAAAATCCATATGATCACCGCCATTGAAAAGATAATCAGAGGTCACAACGTACAACGTATCAGGATCAGAAGGAGAGTTCACCTGGCATGAACCTTCATTCATAGTAAATCCAGCAATGGGCTCCCCTCCCGATGAAGTCAGGTATTGACAAATACTGTCCAGCGCGTTTTTAGGTAATTTTGCCACGACAACTGTATTGTCAAAAGGCATGAGTTTGTAGATATCTCCGACCGTAATGATTCCTTGTGAAATGGGAGAACGCAGCCCTCCATTGTTCATGATGCAAACGTACCGTTGCTCTGGTATTGAACCCTCACGTTCAAGAAAACTCAATGTCGCATCCACAACAAAGTTCCCTAATGAACCTTCGGGGCGTCCTCGTTTTAGATTGTCCGTAGCATAACCAATTTGACGATCCATTTCAGCAGCGAGTTGCTGTTTATATGGCGCTATAAAAGCTTGCATACTGTCATCGGGAGCACTTAACGTAGTTATAGGCACCTTATCCGTTTGCACGTATACCTTACGAACAGAAGAGCAGGCCCAAAGACCTGCTCCAATGCAACCAATTACGAATAAGTGTATTTTGTTCATTTTAGGATTGATTCAATCAATAATGATGATTTACTGAACCATTACTTTCTTGGTAACCATACCTTGATTTGTCTCAATTCGCAGTACATAAGATCCCGCCGGATAAGAGGAGACATCTAGAATAGCGTACTTTTTATCAGAAGTATGATTCGCCACCTCTCGACCCATCATGTCTTGCATGATCACGCGTTCTACTTCAAATCCGTTCACCTGAATATAAATCACTTCTTTGGAAGGATTCGGATATACTGCTAGCTGGTTTTCAAGCACATCTTGACGTACACTCAACTCGCAGCCTTCCGCTTGATGATCCATCTGAAAAAAGTCAACATAACACGCAAAATCAACGCTATCTATAAAAGGGTTGCGATTATTTTGAAGATCATGAATTAATTCGTGCCTTGCTATCTCATAATTATCCGGCAAATCCGAAAAATGCCACTCCTTGAGGATATCTTCATTCTGATTGGATGGGATCGACCAGTCGTCACCCGTTCCATTAGCTCCGTTATATGCT
>CAJXMN010000141.1 GCA_913056215.1 uncultured Flavobacteriales bacterium
TACGGATATGCCTGACAAAATAAAAGGGGTGGAAGTTTACCTGAAAGCCAAAAAAGCAGCAGACGATCACTTGCGCGCTTCGAATCTCAATTATAGTATTATCCAGCCTGGTGGTTTGACAGACGAAGAAGGGAAAAATCAAATTAAGGCTGCAGATAAAATTGGAGCGTTTGGGCAAATTTCACGCGATGATGTAGCTCAGGCACTTGTAGCAAGTTTGGATACGTCTGTCCTTGAGAATAATTCCGCTGAAATTATTGAAGGAGATCGCACAATTAACGAAGCGCTCGCAGAAATATAATAAAACTAAAGTATTGTTTATGAAGTCACCAGTTGTGTTAACGGGAGGAACGGGTTACTTAGGTGCCCAAATTCTCACTGAATTACTCACCAAAGGATATACGGTTCATTTAACAGCTCGGAATCCTAAAGAAAAGTTAGGTCTAGAGTGGTTGAAAGCCCTTATGAAAAAATATGAAGGACAGATCAAGGTGTTTAAAGGCGACTTATTGGATCAAGATAGTTTTGATGAAGCCATGACTGGGGCAAAAGGTGTTATTCATGCGGCAAGTCCTTTTCGTATAGAAGGCATTAAGGATGCACAGAAAGAACTTATTGATCCGGCAAAAAAAGGAACGCGCAATGTGCTTAATGCCGTAGAAAGGGCTGAAACCATTGAAAAAGTTGTAGTTACTTCTAGTGTAGCTGCTATTCACGGAGATGCGATAGACATTAACAATGTTGAAGCGTCGGTTTTCTCTGAAAAACATTGGAATACTTCCAGTAGTTTGACGCATCAGCCCTATTCCTATTCTAAAAAAGTGGCAGAACAGGAAGCTTGGAAGATGAGTGAAAACAAGCCGTGGAAGTTGGTGACTATAAACCCTGGATTCATAGTTGGGCCTTCGGTAACTGACCGCACAGATTCCACTTCTATTCGGCTGGTTGCAGATATGCTTAGTGGTCGATTTAAGCAAGGCGTTCCCGATTTACATTTTGTGATGGTGGATGTCCGTGACGTTGCCAAGGCACATGTGTTGGCACTTGAAAACGATGAAGCTGAAGGACGTCATTTATGTGCTCATGAACCCATGAGTATGCTCGACCTCGCCGAAGGCTTGAGAAAACAAGCCGGAGATGAGTTTCCGAAAATTCCTAAAAAACAATTGCCCCACTGGCTTACTTATTTGTTGGGTCCACTGATGATTGGTTTTTCGTGGACGTTTCTAAAAAATAATTTAGGTATCCCGGTTTATGTTGATAACTCTAAAATACGCAGTTCGCTGGGGCTAGAATTTCGACCCATGAGTGATACACTCAACGACCAGATCGAACAGTTGAAAAAGGATGGCGCTGTTTAATAGATTTGTTGGATTCGGTGATGAAACGAAACTTATCTGAATTATTTCATTCAAAGTTCTACAAGGTTCGCAAGGTTTCTATGCGATCACCAGGATTCTTGCCTTTAAACACATAGCTTCCCGCAACGAGGGCGTCAGCACCATTTTGAACGAGTCGTTGACCAGTTTCAGCATTGACTCCACCGTCTACCTCGATAATGGTCGCTGATTTTTGTTGATCAATCATACCGCGTAGCGCTTTTACTTTATCGAGGGTCGCAGGAATGAAATGTTGACCGCCAAACCCAGGGTTTACTGACATAATGAGTACGACATCAATAAATTCCAGCATACCTTCTAATAAATGTACTGGCGTATGTGGATTGAGTGCAACTCCTGTCTTCATTCCCGCATTTTTAATAGTTTGTAGCGTGCGATGTAAATGAGTACAGGCTTCGTAATGGACCGTAAGTATAGAAGCGCCCGCATCCTTGAAATCAGTGATGTAAGGGTCTGCATTCGCAATCATTAAATGAACATCAAGAGGTTTGTTCGCATGCTGATGAATTGCTTTCATCACAGGAATACCAAAAGAAATGTTCGGTACAAATACGCCGTCCATAATATCAATATGTATCCAATCAGCATTACTGGAATTAAGCATCTTTATGTCACGTTCTAAATTGGCGAAATCTGCTGATAAAACGGACGGAGAAACTATGGTACTCATAAAATGATTTTTTTCCAAAATTAGCAAATCAGTTGAATTTCCGCTTGACTTTTTGGAGTAAAAGTGAGTCGCGTTGGTAAACATCATAATAAAAACGTGGCGTTTTTGCTGAATCATCATAAGTGACCGTTTGGTAGTCGATGATTACTGGTAAGTCATCATGAATTCGGAGATATGTTTCTTTGGTTTTATTAAATAATGTGTCCAAAGAGTCGCGATAGGTATGTTCTTGGCATTTTAAAATTTCTTGAGCGAGTGTTGTAGGGCTCTGCAATCTAATGCACCCATGGCTGTAGGTCTTACGCTCCTTAGTGAATAATGATCGCTGAGGAGTGTCATGAATATAAACGTTGTAACGATTTGGAAATATGAATTTTATATTCCCCAGGCTATTTTTAGGTCCGGGACGTTGACGAATGCGATAGGGAAAGTTATATTGATTATAAGCTTCCCAGTTAATCGTATCAACTTGAATAGGTTTGTTTTTATGGATTATTTCGTAACCTTTTTTGGCAATAATAGCCGAATCCTTTTTGATTTTGTAAAGGGTCTCTTTTGAAGCGATGGAATGAGGAAGATGCCAATAAGGATTGATAACGATATACTTAAGAGGTGCCTGAAAGGTTGGAGTAGCTGTTTTTTTTCTTCCGACAACAACGGTACTTTTATAATGAATAGAATCCAAATGAATGAAAGAAAGCTCGAAGGCTGGGATATTGACTTTTATATACTGTTCTGGAAAAATGGAGTCTTTCATTTGGTAATAATTGTCGAGCCCTATGATTGCCCGATTATAGCGCTCCCGATTAGTTATTATTAGCGCTTCTTTTGTATGCTTTCCTACTATACCGTCTGCATTGAGCCCATGTAACCATTGAAACTGTTTGAGTTGTTTTAGAAAACCTGTAGAATCGTCTTCAAATCCCAAGTTGGCAAGTCGTTCCTCTACGATTGAATCAGAAGATTGTAATGCTTCTGGTGTGCTCCATGACGGCTTAGTAACTGGGTGTTTTGAAAAAAATGAACGCAACGATGTGTGATAGCTTTTAATTCTTGATCTCTTTGCCGTGAAGTTAAAGAGATGTTGCGTCCAGGTTTCTTTCTTCGACTTGCCAGCGATAAATTCTATAATATGTTCTGCTGAGGTTAGCTTTGGATCAAATATTACATCTTTTTTTAAATCAAAAATACCCCGTTCACGTGCATTGATGTAATAGCTCGTCTTTAAAAGTGTAAAAAGCTCTTTTGAAACGGTTGACTCATCCGCGAAATTACGATGGTTGATCGGTAAATAGCCAAACGGGATGGCTAATAAAGTATCGTTTTTCAAATTCTGATAATAACTATCCGATTCAGGCGAATTATCTGAAAACCAAATTAACGAATCGTTCCGCAATTTATAAACAGCACGACAAAATGTTTGATGTTCTTCTGGTAATTTGGATAACTTATCGATGATTGTGCTGGCTTGGTCTATTTCTGTTGAGTTTGTCGTTAAATTTTTGTTATCTTGTTGGAAATCTGAACAGCTACTCATTAAGAGCACTAATAACAGATGAATGAGCCAAGGGGTGTCGCGCACAAGTTTCATAAATAAAGCTTGCCGCAATGTACATATTTTGCCGTACATGTTTGTAAAATAAAAAAGAGATTGATAAATGGAGTTCGCTTATTATCCGGTTACACTGGTTATTATAATTGTAACAGTCTTACTCTCAATACGAGCATTCAAGGATACGGAAATTAAATATAAATGGATCAATTATCCCTATAAAATGAATAGGGAAAGTGAGTGGTACCGTACGATCTCTCATATTTTTATACATGGGGATTACATACATTTATTTTTCAATATGTTCGTATTGTTTTCATTTGGTCGCATGATGGAATTTGAACTGCTTCGATTCTCAGGACGTCCATTTGGTCACATTCACTTTTTCTTGCTTTATTTTTTAGGGGGATTGGCTGCGGGTATTTGGCCTTACTTAAGAAATAAAGATAATCCTAATTACATGAGTCTGGGAGCTTCAGGAGCCGTTTCAGCTGTGCTTTTTGCTTCTATTTTGTGGACACCTTCCAATGGGATTTATCTCATGTTTATCCCCGTAGAAATACCAGCATGGTTATTTGGAATAGCCTATTTGGCGTTTGAATATTATATGAGCAAAAGAGGGAATAGCGGCATTGCTCATGATGCTCACTTCGGAGGAGCTATTTTTGGTATTATTTACGTTTTGATTATTAATTTTAATAAAGGAGAAGCTTTTATTTCACATATATTTAGTTGATTATGGCGCTACTATACATCAATAACAACGGTGAGGTACTTAAAAATGATGGAGCAACATTGGCAGCAGCCAATCGGGGACATCTGTACGGAGACGGTCTGTTTGAAAGTATTCGAGTGGTTCGCGGTAAACCCGTAAATCTTGAAGCCCATATTTTGCGCATGCTGGAAGGGGCAGCTCAGCTTAAAATGAGAACTCCTGCTTTTTACTCAACAGCATTTTTTGAAGAAAAAATCCTGGAATTACTTCAATTATCTTCGATTGATCAGGGAGGGAAGGTGCGTATTTCTATCGATCGAATGTCTGGAGGAACATATCGACCTACATCAAATGAAACGACCTTTTTTATCGAAGTAGCCCCTTTAAATGATGACCATTTTCGCTTGAATTCACGGGGATGGGAAGTTGATCTTTATTCAAGCATGCGAAAACATAAGAACAAACTATCTAATTTTAAAACGAAAAATGGTTTGTTGTACGTAATGAGTGCTATTGAAGCCCAGGAGAAAGGATTGGATGATTTGTTGATTACAGATCCTAAAGGGGGTATTCTGGAGGGATCGAGTAGTAATCTTTTTGTTGTGAGTAACGGTGTTTTATATACTCCTGGATTAGAGGAAGGCTGTTTGGGAGGAGTTATGCGTATGACTCTCATTAATCTGGCATTAGAAAATGGTATAAAAGTGTACGAGTCTTCCATAATGCCGCAGAATTTATTGGCAGCAGATGAGGTGTTTTTAACCAATGCGATTAAAGGAATTATTTGGGTTGGTGGATACCGGACAAAGCGTTATGTCAACGATATGTCTTCTCATTTGTTAAAGTTATTGAATCAAAAAATGGGATAAAAAATGAAAGTTATTGGATTTGCAGGAAGTACAAGTCAAAAATCAATCAATAAAGCATTAGTAGCCTTTACATTAAATAAAGTGGAGAAAACGGATGCATCGATGACTACAGAATTACTCGATTTGAATGATTACGAGTTACCTTTGTTTAGTGTGGATCGAGAGGATGAAGGATTTCCTGAAAATGTTCAACGATTCTTGAATAAAATTCAATCAGCCGATGCGCTGGTCGTATCCATGGCAGAGCACAACGGAGCTTATTCCGCAGCTGCAAAAAATCTTATTGATTGGTGTTCGCGAAAGGAGTTGGGTTTTTTTAAAGAGATACCACTACTTTTAATGGCTACTTCGCCTGGTGGATATGGAGGTGGAAACGTGCTTGAACTGGCAAAGAAGCGTTTTCCAAAGTTTAAAGCAGATATTGTAGCGACATATAAGTTACCTTCTTTTGAGGATAATTTCGATCGCGAAAAAGGAATAATTCAATCAGAAGAGGAAACGGTTCATCAACGTGCAGTCGTTAAATTGATTGATCAATTGAGATGATTGGATGAAATGTAAGCAGTTACGGAAAGCATGTCTTTTGAGATCATCGGCGTGAGCACAGCGAAGTTTGATCTTTAAAATAGATGTAATAGCAATCGTGTCTTAACCTGGTGCGTTTTTTTGTGAAAATTAAAGTTGAATTTCAGAATTTTAATACCTTTGATGTAATTGCTGATCGTCAAGCTATTGAAACAAATATGTGAGATAACAACCATTAAAAAACCAAAAATCGAAAACATGAAAAAGATTATATTTTATTCGGCAGCAATCAGTTTGGTTG
>CAJXMN010000142.1 GCA_913056215.1 uncultured Flavobacteriales bacterium
TAGCACTCAAACCATACTCTGTTGAGTTCGCCATTTTAAGGACATCTTCTTCATCATCAAATGGAGTGATCGTTACCACAGGTCCAAAAATTTCCTCCTGATTAGTTCGACATGTATACTCTAACCCTTCTATTATCGTTGGAGCAATATAGAATCCTTTGTCGTAAGGAGCATCCAGTTGAACGCGGTGTCCTCCTGCGAGTACCGTTCCACCTTCTTCTTTAGCTAATTCAATGTAGCTTAACACTTTTTCCATGTGTGATTCTGAAACGACGGCACCCAATTGTGCTTTTGGATCTTCGGGGTTGGAGACTTTCGCTTTTTTGATCTTCTCCACAAAGGCCGTTTTAAACTTTTCATAGATTCCGCGCTGCACAAAGATTCTTGAACCACATAAGCAGATCTGACCTTGATTGGCAAAACTTGAGCGGATCGTCGTTTTTAGCATTTCATCAAAGTCGCAATCATCAAAAATGATGTTGGGGTTTTTACCACCAAGTTCTAAAGATAGTTTCTTGAACATTGGTGCAGCAATCGATGCAATCGCTTTTCCTGTCGCTGTTCCACCCGTAAATGAAATCGCTTTGGTTTCCTTATGTCTCACAATAGCATCACCAGCATGCTGACCATAACCATGTACGATATTGAGCACTCCTTTTGGGAAACCAACGTCTTCCATAACTTTGCAAAGTAAGTACGCAGTGTATGGTGTAACTTCTGAAGGTTTAGCTACGATACAGTTCCCGGCGGCTAGCGCTGGGGAGATCTTCCAGGTGAAAAGGTAAAGAGGTAAGTTCCATGGCGAAATACATCCAACGATTCCAAGCGGTTTGCGAAGGGTATAGTTGAAGCCAACCCCAACCATATTGTGCGATTCAGAAGCAAAATGGTGTATTCCCGTGGCAAAGAACTTGAAATTTGATACTGCACGTGGAATATCGACATGCTCAGCAAGTTTAACTGGTTTTCCGTTATCTCGGCTTTCAGCAGCGACAAATTCATCCATACGCGCAGTGATACCATCTGCAATTTTCATCATCCAATCACCGCGTTCTTCAATACTCATATTCGACCAAACGGGGAATGCTTCTTTTGCTGCTTTAACGGCTTGCTCTACATCTGCTGCCTGAGAATTAGGGATTTGTGAATATACATTTCCCTTTGCAGGTTCTACATTATCGAAGTAATTCCCTGCTATTGGTTCAACGAAAGTACCGTTGATATAATTCTGAATTTTTTCCATGATTGACTTACCTTTTGGGTGGATAAAGGTAAGAAAATTGAACGTGTAAGTTTTCACTTTTACTCTATTTGTTCCAAACGTTTTTGTTTGATCACATGATCTCGTGCTTTTCAATCTACGTTGAGTATAGGTGATATTAATCGGCTATTTCTTTGTGCCTGGTGAACAAAGAAATAGTGCTGTGTGGATTTATTACTAGAATACTGATGAATATCAGTCTGATAGATGAGTATCATCAAGGATCAAACTTCTTTCATTCTGTATTTTTACAAGAAATAATTGAAACATGACAAAAATTATTACTACTACTGTTTATTTGAGCTTGATTCTTGGATTTATTGGGATGACTAATAACCTTACTGCTCAGGAAGAAAAAGAAAGAAAATGGTCCAAACATGTTGCATCTCCCAGTTATGGATTGTCCTTAGCCTTTTTAAACGTTGAATATCAGGATAGAAATGATAATGAACAAAGTGAAGGATTGGTAATGCCGGGTCTTGACTTCAGACATTTTAACGGAGTGAATGTTTCGGAAGGAGGAGGCTTTTACTACGGTTACGAACTAGGGATGGGGTTGAATTTTAACACTGGTGGACAATCGTACTCAGTTTCGTCAGGAGATAATGAGTATGAATTGGAGAATGTGTTGGCCTACCGTTTTTTCTTAATGGGTAAGCACGGATACCGTTTTAACTTGAGTGATAATCCAGATGGTTTTAGTTTAGGATTAGAGTTGGGTTTAGGTATTGTTGGAGGAGGAGCTGATGTTACGCTTAGAGATTTACAAAGTGAGAACCAGTCTTCATACAGCGGAGGATCTGCTGGAGCTTCGCCAATTGTTGATGTTGGTCTGGAGGGTGCTTTTCAGGTCAAAGAGAGTAAGAGGTTAACAATACGTTTAGCTCTTACTATAGGTAATTCCTTTCTTGAAACAGAATATGGAGAAGTAGTACCAGCTTCTATTAGGACAAATATGCCCCCTGCATTTCTGAATCTTCGCTTTGGATTTAGAATGTTTCACAATAAATAACGCTTTATAAAAATAAGAATATGAAAAAATTAAACGTTTTACTTGTATTGGTGTTTTTTTCGACACTCATATTTCGATCGCATGCCCAGGAGGAAATTATTAGCTTATTTAAGGGAAGTGAGGTACTTTTTGATGATGAGATTGGGTTTGAAACACATTATTATTTGACGAGTGCTACTTCACATAAAGCTGTTGATGGAACAATGCGTAGACAGTTCTGTGAATTATCAAAAGATATTTCAACGTACGAAGTGATTAAAAATTATGAAAAAGCAATTCTGTCTAAAGGAGGAGAAATAATTCATTTATCAAGAAGTGCAAAGCGTTATATTGATGAAGAAAATGGAGAAAGAATCAGGTTCACTCAAGAATTGTTTACTCATGGTCGAAAGGCAAATGGAGGTTATCCTTATTTACAGCTTCCTAACTTTGCTCAAGATTATGTGGTTGGAAAGGTTTCAACTGCAGAACATGATATCTATATAAGTGTAGCTGCCGCTGTAGTTGAAGAAGTTACTTACTATGAACTTGTAACAGTTGTCGCAGAGCCTATGGATATGAATAATGTCACGCTGAATGTGCTTAATGAAGGCATTGCTGATAAAGGGAGAATTGCTATTTATGATATCTACTTTGATACTGGAAAATCTGCGGTTAAAGACGAGTCAAAGAATGCGTTAACAATCATTGCTGATTATCTAAAAAGCAATCAAGATCAGAAGTTTTTAATAGTGGGGCATACTGATAATACTGGAGATTTTCAAGCTAATATTTCGTTGTCTGAAGATCGAGCTAATGCCGTAATTCAGAAGTTGGTTAGCGAATATGGAGTTTCGAAAACTCAGCTAGTACCTTATGGAGTTGGTTCTGTTTCACCTCAAATGAGTAATTCTACAGAGGATGGAAGGACAAGGAATCGTAGGGTAGAACTAGTGGTTCTTTAGGAAGTACTTTTTTGTTAGAAGTAATTGAGTGCGTTATATCGAAGCTGGAGAGTGCAGATAGCACTCATTTACTTTTCTCCTAATTTTCCAGCAATGTATCCGGTCGTCCAGGCCGCTTGGAAATTATACCCTCCGGTAATAGCATCAATATCCAGCACCTCGCCAGCGAAAAACAAACCTGGACAAACCTTACTCTCCATGGTTTTCATATTAACACTTTCCAGACTTACCCCGCCACACGTCACGAATTCCTCTTTAAAGGTTGTTTTACCCATAACTTCGTATTCGTCGTTGGTGAGTACATTCAGTAACTTATTGATTCCTTTTTTTCCAATTTCGTCCCACCTGCGTTCAGGATCAAGTTCAACTTTTTCTAATAAGAATAGCCAAAGCCTTGTCGGGAGATAATAAGGTCGGATATTTTTCAACTGTTTTTCTGCAAACTTTATTGATACTTCCTTGAGCTCGGCTTGAACCAATTCTTGGTTGAGCTCATTTACCCAATTGACTTGAACACTGAAAGCGTAATCTTTTTCAGCTAAAATTCTTGCTCCGAAGGCGGAGAGCACTAAAATTGCCGGTCCACTCATTCCCCAGTGCGTGATTAAAAGAGGACCTTGAGCTGTAAGTTTTTCTCCTTTAATTCGGGTGATTGTATTTTCCACAACAACACCCATGAGCTCCGTGATTTTCTCATGAGGCATATTGAATGTAAAGAGGGAGGGAACTGGATTTTCAATTTTATGACCCAAATTTTCTAACCATTCTAGTCCTTTTCGTTTTGGACTTCCTCCCGTGGAAATAATCACTTTATCATACGTCAACATTTCACCATCTTTGGTGTTCAGCTTGAAAACCTCCTTTTCTTTTTTGATGGAATTTATCCCTGTTTGGGTCTTAATATTTATACCCAGTCGATTACATTCGTTCAAAAAACAATCAATGATCGTTTGGGAATCCTGAGATCGAGGAAACACACATTGATCCTCTTGCGTAACTAAGGGAACATTCCTTTTCTCAAACCAATCCATCGTATGTTTGGTGTAGAATTGTGGAAAGATCTTTTTTAACTGTTTCCCTCCTCTGGGATAAACCTTACTTAATTCAGCGATCGAAGAGCATGCATTGGTGACATTGCATCGACCTCCACCTGATACTTTCACCTTAGACAGCACTTTTTTGGATTTCTCCAGAATATCGACCTGTGCATCAGGGAAATTTTCTTTCACATGTATAGCGGCAAAAAAACCGGCCGCTCCTCCTCCGATGATTGCAAATTTCATTGGTGCAAAGGTAAACAAAGCGAGTTATTTTGAAATAACTTTTGAAAATTCGATATATATATATATATTTGACTAAATCAAAATATTAATTATCTATGAAAAAGTTAAGTTTGTTTTTAGTCGCTTTGACGATTAGCTCTACTTCTTTTTGTGACATTATTGTTACTAAAAAGAATAAAGGATTGTTTGGGTATAGGTATGTTTCTGAAACTGTTGCGGAAGGGACACACACTTTATCGTGTAATGATCCTGGTTTTAGTTCGTGTAAGTCTGAACTTGGCTCGTATAATGTAGATGGCGAGCTGGTATTAAGTCATGAAGAGTTTTCTGTAATTGATGAAACTGTTAACGAGTCGATCGATGAAGGTAATAGTAATGGTAAATTTGTGTATGATGACAAGTGCCTAGTTGTTTACAGTTACAGTGAGTCTAATGATCAGTTGACTTATAGGGTTTACTCCATAAGTGAAGCACAGGAAAATAATTTATTGTAAGATATTTAAAATAATTTGTTATGACTTTAATAAAAAGATGGATGCTATTCATGTTTATATGCATGTTCGCAAGTAACTCGTATGCATGGATTAAAATAGAAAAGGCGAACAAGGGTCTATTCGGCTATAAGTATGTGAATGAAGATCACACATCTGGAAGTCACATGCTTGCATGTGCTGAGCCTGGGTGGAATGGCTGTAATTGGGATAATCCTCCTACTTTCGACGACGGTAATTTTTTAGATCTTGATGATTATTTAGAAATTGAAAGTGAAGTTGAGTCAAAAATCGAGTCAGGCGTAAGCTCAGGAGATTTTTTGTTCGAAACTATTTATGTAGAATTTACTTATGATCAAGATCTTGATCGGCTAGTAATGAAACTTTACTCAAAAGATGAGGCAAGGGAACTTGGTCTGTTATAAGTATAAGAAAGAGATTTTTCTCATAGTAATTGCGGTGATATGTTTATCGCCGCAATTCTGTTTTTCTCAGGTTGCAAGATACTTACAGGTTGAGAAGAATGAGCCTTTTCATGAAGTGAGAAATAATGCCTCTTGGTTTAAAATGCTAAGTGATCACGAGGATTCTATTTTTTTTATGACTCCATCTGTGAATCGAAAGGGGACCAGGCCGATTTTTTCGACCAAAAACGATTTAGACTCTCTTTTTTTTATCGTTCCAGAAAGTTCAACGTCCTTTCACAAGGAGCGAATTTTATCGTTTACAGTTCTAAATGATTTTTTTATCTTAATTGGCAGTCAGAAAATTTACATTTTCAATGCGCCCGAAAAATCTGGTGAGATTGTTTTGAGACATGAAATCCCGAATAAATATGGATTGACTGAAAGTTATAAATTAGATGACAAAACAGTGTTTCTGCGCGTTTTTTATGATTACCACCCTTTAGATGAGAGTGATAAACATGTGTGGGCTAAGCTTAACCCGAGATCTGGTAAGATCTGGAGTATTAAAAAAATGAGTGACCAAGATATTGCGTTTAG
>CAJXMN010000143.1 GCA_913056215.1 uncultured Flavobacteriales bacterium
ATGAATATTGATCAATCATTAGAAAAATTAAAAGGAGTTGACCCAAAGGGTATCGTTGAATGGGCGCTAAAAAATGCTCAAAAACCATTGATAACGACGAACTTTCGCCCTTATGAAGTCGCAATCCTACATTTAGTTACTCAAATAGAGCCAAATATAAAAGTGGTCTGGTGTGACACAGGATACAATACATCCAACACTTATCGGCATGCACATGATTTAATCAAACGACTACAACTCAATATTGAAATCTACGTCCCTCAGCAATCCGTTGGTTACCGCAATATAACGCTCGGTATACCAGAAATAGATACACCGGAACATAAACTCTTTTCAGAACAAGTCAAACTGGAACCCTTCCAGCGAGCCATGAAAGAGCATGTCCCAGACGTATGGTTTACCAACCTCAGAAAAGGACAGACTGCATTCAGAGATTCCATCGACGTCTTATCGGAAACTAAAGATGGTACGCTAAAAGTGAGTCCTTTTTATCATTTTTCAGATGAAGAGCTGGACCAATACCTTCAACAATATGACCTGCCCAATGAATTCAATTATTATGATCCAACAAAAGCATTGGCAAACCGGGAATGTGGAATCCATCAATAAATAAATGGGAAAGAATATGAAGTCAACGCTCAAAAAAAACGCCCTGGAGAATGAGGCGATTTATATCATGCGTGAAGTACAAGCGCAGTTTGAAAATCCCGTCATCCTGTTTTCGGGCGGAAAAGATTCGATCACTTTAGTGAGACTAGCGCAAAAAGCTTTTTATCCAGCGAAAATTCCTTTTCCACTCTTACACGTGGATACTGGTCATAATTTTCCAGAGACGATTGAATTCCGTGATCGTCTGGTGAAAGAATTAGATTTGACACTTCATGTGCATCACGTACAGGACAATATCGATGCAGGACGCGTCAAAGAAGAAAAAGGAAAATATGCCAGCCGAAACGTGCTGCAGACAGAAACGCTACTCGACGCCATTGAAGCACACGGTTTTGATGCCTGCATTGGCGGAGCTCGACGCGATGAAGAAAAAGCACGCGCAAAAGAACGCATGTTCTCTGTTCGCGACGACTTTGGCCAGTGGGACGAACGCAATCAGCGTCCAGAAGTATTTGATATGCTCAACGGAAAAATTGATTTCGGTCAAAATGTGCGTGTATTTCCAATATCTAACTGGACGGAACTCGATGTATGGAGCTACATCCAACAAGAAAAAATTGATATTCCTTCAATTTACTTTGCGCACCGGCGGAATGTATTTTTGCGCGATGGACTCATCTGGCCTGCCCACGATGAATTTGTCTACCGCGAAGAAGATGAAAACGTAATTGAAAAAACAGTAAGGTTCAGAACAGTGGGTGACATGAGTTGCACAGCTGCAGTAGAATCTGATGCTTTCAATATCGAAAACGTCGTCGAAGAAATTCGTCAATCTTCTCTTTCGGAGCGTGGTGCGCGTATTGATGACAAGCGTTCTGAAGCAGCTATGGAAAAAAGAAAACAACAAGGGTACTTTTAAAAAAATACAACAATGGATGTTTTAAAAATTGCAACAGCAGGTAGCGTCGACGACGGTAAATCAACACTGATTGGTCGGTTATTATACGATACACATTCTTTAACAGAGGATAAACTTGCGGCTATAGAAAAAAGTAGTAAGCAAAAAGGGTTCGATTATTTAGACTTCTCACTGGCAACAGATGGACTCGTCGCTGAGCGCGAGCAAGGAATTACAATTGATGTAGCGCACATCTATTTTTCAACTCGAAATCGCTCCTATATCATTGCGGATACCCCAGGTCACGTTGAATACACCAGAAACATGGTCACCGGAGCTTCTACTTCCCAGGCTTCTATCATTCTCGTGGACGCACGAAACGGTGTGATCGAGCAAACGCGCAGACACTTTTTTATCAATAATTTACTACATATAAAGGATGTTGTCGTTGCAGTAAATAAAATGGATCTCGTCAATTATGACGAAACTGTTTTCAATGAAATTCGTCAAGAATTTCAACAATTAGTCGACGCTGCTGCCTACAAGAATCAAAATATCACATTTGTACCCATTAGCGCACTTCATGGAGACAATGTGATTCAAGCTTCTGCCAACATGCCTTGGTTTAAAGGAACTAATTTGCTCGAACATTTGGAAGCTATCGATGCCAATGATGTACAAGTAAAAGGGCAGGCTCGACTTCAGGTTCAAACCGTTATCCGCCCCAAAAAAGAAGGATTTCACGATTACCGGGGTTACGCTGGAAAATTAAAAGGAAATGACCTCAGTATTGGAGAAGAAGTCACCATTTTGCCTTCCGGTCACACTTCTAAAATAAAATCAATCTCTTTTTTTAACGAAGATTATGAAACTGCTTTACAGGGATCCTCAATCACCGTTACGTTGGAAGACGACCGTGATGTTTCGCGCGGAGACATGATTGTTAAATCAACAGAACTACCACGGAGTACGAAACAACTGGTCGCCACAATTTGCTGGATGGATCAAACTCCAATGACCGCTACCAGGAAATACCAATTACAACACGGTGTCCACAAAGTTCAATCGAAAATAAAACAAATTACACATAAAATTACAGCGGATTTCTCAGGTGACCTCGAGCGTACAGAGACGTTAACCATGAACGATTTAGGAGAGGTAAAAATTCAAACGAACCGCCCCGTGCATTGTGATGCATTTGAAGTCAATAAAGAAAATGGATCTTTTATACTAATCGATCCACAAAGCAATACGACGGCAGGTGTAGGCTTTATTCATACTTAAAAGCCAATGACGTTATTCTAATCCTGGATCTTGACATTCTTCGCTCATACAGCTTAGTTAAACGAAAAATTAAATGTATATTTGAGTGCAAAGTTTAACATTAAAGTATAAGTAATGGCACTCGATAAGATTGGAATAGCAAAGCGTATATCTAAAGAACTTGAAGACGGGTTCTATGTCAACCTGGGTATTGGTATACCGACATTAGTCGCCAACTATGTCCCTGAAGACATAGAAGTTGAATTTCAATCTGAAAACGGAATCCTGGGTATGGGAAATTACCCATTCGAAGGCGAAGAAGATGCCGATTTAATCAATGCAGGAAAGCAGACGATTACAGCAAAACCAGGTGCAGTTTTCTTTGATTCGGCCGCGTCATTCGCAATGATTCGTGGAAAACACGTACATCTCACGGTCTTAGGTGCTATGGAGGTAGCACAGAACGGAGATATAGCCAACTGGAAAATACCAGGAAAAATGGTTAAAGGTATGGGTGGAGCTATGGATCTCGTTGGCTCTGCCGAAAATATCATCGTTGCCATGATGCACACCAATAAAAAAGGAGATTCAAAGCTACTCGAATCCTGCACTTTACCATTAACTGGGGTTGGGTGCGTTACAAAAATTGTGACGAACCTCGCCGTATTAGAGGTACGAAACGGTCAGTTCCATTTGCTCGAACGTGCACCGGGAGTTACTGTTGATGAGATAAAAGCAGCTACAGCGGGAGAACTAGTAGTAGAAGGTGACATTCCAGAGATGAAGTTGTAATTTCTGTCCCTCCCATGATCAAAAAGCTCTCAGTCCTTATCCCGGCCTACAATGAACAGGATACAATTGTAGCCATTCTTGACAAAGTTTGTGCTGTGGAACTCCACAATAGCGTAAGCAAAGAGATTATTGTCGTAAACGACTGCTCTACGGATCGCACAGAGGAACTAATAACAAAGTATATCTCGGATCATCCCGATCAGGAAATTCAATATTTTGCTCAGGAAAAGAACCAAGGCAAAGGAGCGGCTATTAACCGCGCGATCCAACTTTGTAGTGGTGATTACCTCATCGTCCAGGATGCTGACTTAGAATATGATCCTGATGAATATAATCATTTGTTAAAACCTGTTTTTATTGATGATGCCGATGTTGTTTACGGTTCGCGGTTTATGGGACATCAGCCCCATCGCATTTTATTTTTCTGGCACTCTATAGGTAATCGGTTTTTAACGCGATTGAGTAACATGACCACCAACCTCAACCTCACGGACATGGAAACATGCTACAAGTTGATTCGATCTTCAATTGCAAAAAACATCAACATCAAAGAAAATCGATTCGGAATTGAGCCTGAAATCACTGCTAAGCTATCAAAAGTACCGCGCATCAAAATTTACGAAGTGGGCATCTCATACTACGGTCGCACCTATGAAGAAGGCAAGAAAATCGGATGGAGAGATGGTTTCCGTGCAATTTGGTGTGTTTTCAAGTACAAATTTTCTAAATAACTACAGGAGGTTTAACCTTTGTTTCCTCCCTTATCTCATTAGTTCCTTTTCTTTCGAATACGCAACCCAATATCCAACACCTCATCGATCGTGTCCTGCTGAGTAGCATTCACAAACTGAAAATTATACTCACCTTGCAAAGGAAAATGTTTGGATGCGAATTGCACATCCGTTTGCACAATGGTTCCAGAAACATTTCCCAGCCAAGAACCATCTGGTCGTGCCAATGGAATTTTTTGAGCGACTTTAGATGTTGTACCATCTGGTGCAGTAGAAAGAATATACATCCATAAGTTACTGTAACCGTATTCAACTGTTGTTCGGAGCGATAATTCAAAGTTGTACTGATGAGTAGTATCGTCAACCTCCACCTGAAAATTAGCCGTATCTGATTTAACCCATGTCGAGTTGTCAAAAGAGTATACATTATCGTAATATGCTCCTTCCCCGCAGCTCACTAGTGCAGATGAAAGCACTAGCAAAGTAAAACCATAAAGCATTAAATTATTTATTATTCGAGTCACCACCCTTCTTTTTTTGATCATTATTTTTTCGTTGGGGTCGATTTTTTCGCTTATTCTTCGGATTACCTTTAAACTTTTTCGGCTTTTTACTATCTTTATTCGCTTTCGGTTTACCCTTTGGATGCTGACCCTGTTTTGCATTCTGTTTTCCTTGTGGATTCGGTTTACGACGCTTTTTCTTGCGTTTCTTTTTCTTCTTAAAAACCTTATCAAAACGATCTAAATCATCTTGTCCGACAACATTCGTGTAATCAGGAGAATTGAGCTCAACTGGGTCTTCAAAGTCCTTCAAGTCATTAGGTCGTTCATTCTTTTTGTTGAGTTCAATAATTTCCTTGACCCGCTCTGGAGATAAAGCAATTAAACTGGGCCCGGCCACATCTTCAGTCTGGTGAAGGTACCACATCAATCCCTTAAAAACATCTGTTTTGATATGTATGCCTGTTCCTTTTTGCGTGTGTAACTTTACATCCGTAGAAGGAAAATCCTTTAAGGCATCCAGATACATATCAAGTTCATAATTGAGACAACATTTAAGCTTTCCACATTGACCCGCCAGTTTCTGGGGGTTGAGGGAAAGTTGTTGGTAACGAGCAGCACTCGTGGAAACTGAACGAAAATCCGTGAGCCAGGTCGAACAACACAGTTCTCTTCCGCAAGATCCAATTCCACCAAGTCTTGCCGACTCTTGTCGAGCACCGATCTGGCGCATTTCTATACGAACACGAAAGGCTTCTGCCAACTCTTTAATCAATTGCCTGAAATCTACACGTCCATCAGCCGTATAGAAAAATGTAGCTTTCGAACCATCTCCCTGATATTCAACATCAGATATTTTCATATCCAGATGGAGTCGAAGAGCCATTTCCCGCGCCCGATGCATCGTTTCATCTTCACGTTTTCGGGCCGTTACCCACTTGTCAATATCTTCCTGAGAAGCGATTCGCAATACCTGTCGCGCTTCATGAACCTTAAAATTCGGTACCTTTTTTTGGAGCTGTATTCTAGCGAGTTCTCCTACAATCGATACCACCCCAACATCATAACCGGGGCTTCCTTCAACTACAATCACATCACCAACACTCAGTGACAAGCC
>CAJXMN010000144.1 GCA_913056215.1 uncultured Flavobacteriales bacterium
TCACCTTCAGTGCCCATTTGTCGCCCTACGCACATTATCGCCCTGGTGTTTTGGGAAATTCTACTGCTTCTCGTCTCTTAAAAGATTACAACGGACAAACCTATTGGTTATCCATCAACCCCTCGCGTTTTATGAGCAAGTCTCATCGTTTTCCGAAATGGCTCAATTTCGCTATTGGATATAGTGTGGACGAAAAGCTGCATGGCGTCAAAAATAATTTCTCCATCACTGATGCCGGCGGAACTGCACTCAACTTCAATGCGTACCGCCAATACCTCTTTTCACTGGACATTGATTTGACTCAAATTAACGTAAAAAGTGATTTTCTTAAAACGGTTTTTAGCTTATTTAACCATATTAAAATCCCCTTCCCTGCTCTGGAAGTAAGTAAAAATGGCATTCGAGGATATCCAATTTACTTCTAATGTATTTTACACTCCTCTTCCGTTGGAAAACCACCATAAACTCTGATCTATTCATGTTTTAATGTTTAACTTTATGATAGAATTAGATTTATAGTCCTTAATCCTTTATACGATTTATTGGCATGCGTTTTATTCGCTTACTTACGTTATTATCATTATTAGTCCTGTTTGGACTCTTATCGAGTTGTGATAAATATCGTGCAAAAAAGCTATCGGGAACCTATTACTGCAGTGTGAATTACCATTATACGGATATAAGCCCTGAGACGATTGATTCCACCTACAATGAAGACATTATTATAGAACAAGATGACAAAGATGTAATTGTGTTAGGCACATCTATTAATATTGATTCTTTATGGAAAGAAAAAGAGTATTTCGAAGGAAATTATAATGACTTTCTACAAGTTCTTTTCAGAAATGATAGTGTCTATATTCAAAAGTACAGCGGAGGTCTGGGGGGGAGTTCTTCTCTTACGTATAAAGGGTTGAAGGAATAATAAAAAACTCACATCACTTTAAGTTATTCCCTAAAATTATTCAAGCTATTCCCTGAGAGAAACGAATGGATAAAACCGCCGTGAAGAGGAAGAGGCACTCGTGAATGACGTAAATCCAGAATGAGAGGAGATTTCGAGTTTCAAGGGGCGCAATAGCGCTACGACACCCCCTCTTTCGTTGGAAAAACCACCATAAACTCTAGTCTATTCATGCTTTAATGTTTAACTTTATACTAAAATAAGATTTATAATCCGTAATCCTTTTTACGATTTATTGCCGTGATTGGGGGAGAAGTATTTTAAAAATCCAACTGTGCAGTTTTTTCAAATAAAATATCTTAAACTTCTAGTTGGCATATCCGTGTTGATTCTTTCAGCTGCTTGTACCGAGACGGTTCAACGCGATTCGTATAATGCATTCCTTCAAGAACCAGGAATGTTGGTTAATCGTGAACAGGACAATACCATTGAAGGTCGTTCTTTAAAAGTAAAAGCTGTAGACCTGCCAGATTCGACCATTTGGGTTAACTTCCCGCCGGATTTTTTTATCGGCAAACACAACGCACAACATTGGATGGTAGGCTGGGGAAAACAAAAGCCCCTCTATGATGCTGGTGTAGAGAATCTTCGCAAAATAGATTTTATCAATCGTTCCACACTTCAATTGCAACTAGGCAAATGCATAAGAGGAAATGGAATGCCCCAAGAAGGTCAGCGCGTAACGTTTTGGAATCGTGCTCCATCAGGTTTTAAAAAACATCCCCGCTCCCCTGTTATCGATCCTTCGATATGGAAGAGTTTTAAAGGATCCAGTATTCAGTTTTCAGCTGTGGTTTTTGATTCCACCCTTCAAAAATGGGTTATTATCGCTAATGAATGTGATACCACACCAATTAAAACCTATGCTGCTACTTCTACGAACCTGATCGATTGGACACCTGCCAATGGCGGAACCCCACTCTTTCAACCCGATGACTTTGAAACTTGCTCCTGGGCAGGTTGGGACGCTGATTGCACTGTTCAACAGACTGCTGTGGCCACCGATTTGATCCATTACAACGGCCAATGGGTGTTATTCATGGATGGCTTTGACAGGAAAGGCAAACGCCATATCGGTATAGCTGTGTCAGAAGCTTCAGCACTCGGACCTTATACCATAAGAGAAACGCCTATTCTTTCTCCACGACCGATGGGTTATTGGAATGATCAAAGTGTATTTTATGGAAAAATACATCAAGTGAAAGGTGAATTCCTTCTCTTTTTTGATGGTAAAAATTGCGCTGGTAAAGAATCCGTAGGAAGGGCCTCATCTCAGGATTTGATCCACTGGAAATTTTATGATAAAAATCCTGTTATTGATGAACACTATGGTTGGAGAAGTTCTACAAAAACGAGTGAACCCGTTTATGTCGATTCTCGGAATGACAGTCTTTTCCTCTTGGTTGAAGGTCGCAAAAAATTTAAAATGGATTGGTGGTCACGCTATATTTCCAAGCGCATGTATCGCGATCTATCAGGCAATGTAGACGATGCGCAAATTGGAATATTCGTTTCAACTGACCGTGGAAAATCATTTGTTGCACACGAAAACAATCCAGTCTTTGTTAATGACTACTCCGATTACCTTGAAAATGAACACTTAGGCGGTAATTTTGAACGCATTCAAAATGATACGGCAACGATTCTCTTTTACCAGGGAAAATCGAGCTATCCATCTTGGAAATACAACATCATGATGCGCTACAAAACACACTAATGAGTTCCTATAAGTCCTCATTGCAGTGATTAAAAAACCATACAAACAACGTTATAGTTGAAAACATAGTTGTACATGTTTATAACTCACAATTCTAAATGACTTGATACTTATCGAAAGTCTATACCTTGTAGACTTTATTACTTCTCCAACAACACTGATAATGAAACAACACTGTCAAGATTTTTTGAATATAATGGGTATTGTGACCATCTTTTTCTTTTTTACGAATTGTAGTGACGATTCAAGCGAACAGTTCATACCCAACCCAGCATTTACCGAACATATTGCCGCATTCAGTTCGGGGGTAGTAAGTGCACATGATCCCATCGAGATCCAGTTAGTTCATACTCCTGAACAGGCAATCGATCTCAATCAACCTATCGAAGAAACACTTTTTGAAATTTCACCAGAGGTCAAGGGTAAAACAATTTGGAGTGATCAAAACACCATCACCTTCATACCTGAAACGCCCTTAAAATCAGGTCAAAAATACTGGGTCAAATTTAACTTAGGAGCCGTATTAAAAGTTGATAAGGAGCTCGAAACATTTAAGTTCCCACTGGAAACTGTCCAGCAAGCAATTGATTTTGAGTCGGATGGTTTAATCGCCTACAACAACAATAGTATCAAGTGGCAACAATATCATGGTAAAGTCGTAACAGCAGACCGTATCAGTGAGGAAGAACTCAACGAAGCTTTTGAAATTAAGTACCGCGACCAATCTGTCGCTGCGCAATGGGAACAGCGCTCCGATCGGATTTATACGATGATTATAGATAGCATCCAACGTTTTGATACGGAGCAACAACTTAATATCCAATGGTCTGGTCAATCCATAAACGCACAAGGTGCTGGCGCTGAAAAAGTCACAGTTCCAGCGCTTGGCGATTTCAAAGTTACGAGCCATAAAGTCGTTCAGCATCCCGAACAATATGTCTTACTTCGATTTTCCGACCCACTATCTACGGAACAAGATATACAAGGACTTGTGGAGATTGAAGGACATGGAGGAGTCCGCACAGCCGTCAGTACTAATGAACTACGAATATATCCGGCTAATAGACTCGCTGGAGAACAAACTATTATTATCCATGATGGTATAAAAAACTGTAACTCTTCCCCCCTTGGAATTGAAAAGCACATACCGCTGATTTTTCAACAAATTAAACCCGCTGTGCGTTTGACAAGTGAAGGCACGATATTACCATCATCTAACGCAATGACGATTCCTTTTGAGGCTGTTAATTTAAAAGCTGTTGATGTGCGCATCATTAAAATTTATGAAAATAATATTGCGCAATTTTTTCAGAATAACGACTTCGACGGCTCTCGCGGACTCAAAAGAGTTGGTCGACTTATACGCAAAAAAACGATTGCACTCAATGAAAACAAACCCTTAGATTACAGTCAGTGGAATCATTTCAACCTCGATTTGTCAAAATACATTGAAGTGGACCAGGGCGCAATTTACCGCGTACAAATCAGTTTTAGAAAACATCATTCTACATTTCCGTGTAATGATGATTTGGAAGAGAACTTAAACGTAGATGAATCGAATTGGGATGAGCACGAATCAGCGGAAAGCGATGAATGGAACTACGTTAATGACTACAGCTATCATTACAGCAACAGGCGTTATTTTTCGGGTTATGATTATCGCAAACGTGAAAACCCGTGTTCCTATTCTTACTACCGATCGAAAAGTGTAGTTACGAATGTTTTTGCATCGGATATTGGCATTATTGCAAAATCTGACGCTAAAAACGACCTTTTAGTCGCTGTTACAGACATTCCTAATGCCAAACCTATACGGGATGCGAACATCAACGTTTACGATTATCAGCAACAGATCATTACTCAATCCAAAACGGATGATAAAGGAATGGCGCGCATCAATACACAGGATGAACAACCGTTTTTTCTGGAAGTTTCAGATGGAATTCAAAAAGGATATCTTCGACTCAGTAAAGGATCTGCCCGTTCTTTAAGCCGTTTCGATGTCGGAGGGACGCAAGTCAAAAAAGGTATCAAAGGATTTTTATACGGAGAACGGGGCGTTTGGCGTCCGGGAGATACGCTATTTCTCAATTTCATGTTAGAGGATAAACAAAATCAACTACCCGAGGACCACCCTGTTATTTATGAATTGTTCGATGCTCGTGGCCAACTTTATAAGCGAGAAATACTGACCTCTGGAAATCATGGATTATATAGTCTCACTACTCCAACAGAACAGGAGGTACCTACTGGGAACTGGAGAGCCAGAATAGAAGTAGGTGGCGCGATATTTTCTAAAACCATCAAGGTTGAAACCATCAAGCCGAATCGATTAAAAGTGAAACTCGATCTCGATCAAAAAATTATAGATGCTCAACGCGGTTCGGTTCGAGGTGATTTGTCTGTCCAATGGTTACACGGTGCTCCGGCTCGAAAATTACGCTCGGATGTGGCACTCACTTTTGTTCCCTCAAAAACAGCATTTTCTTCGTTTAATAAATATGTATTCGACGACCCTATAAAGCAATTCGAAGCTGAAGAAAAAATCATATTTGAAGGGCAGCTTGATGATAAAGGTAAAGCTTCTTTTGTTTCAGAAATAGGAACACAAGAACAAGCACCAGGCATGCTAAACGCAGTCTTTAAATCTCGTGCTTTCGAAAGTGGTGGAGATTTTAGTACGCGTCAACAGGTTATTCCCTACGCCCCTTTCTCTCATTTTGTGGGTATTAAATCCCCCAAACTTTCCAAGTACGGTGCACTTCAAACGGATTCCACTTACCAGTTTGAAGTTGTCAGTGTCGATAAAAATGGAAGTACAGTTCCCAATAAAAATGTGACAGTTGATGTTTATCGCATTGACTGGAGTTGGTGGTGGGAACGCGGTCGAAATAGCTTAGCAAGTTATATCGGCAGAAGTAACATCCAACCTGTTTCTTCCCAATCTATAATGACCAATAGCAGCGGTATGGCGACGGCCAACATTAATATTCCAAAACATGATTGGGGACGCTACCTTATTCGTGTGAAATCACAAGAAAGCGGACATTCCACTGGTCTAATGACATATTTCGACTGGCCCAGCTGGATGAGCAGAGCAGGGAGAGAGAACCCTGATGGTGCCAACATGTTGGTTTTTGCTGCGGACCAGGAAAACTACACCACAGGTGAATCGGCGCATATCAGTTTTCCCTCA
>CAJXMN010000145.1 GCA_913056215.1 uncultured Flavobacteriales bacterium
GTCCAGCAAGTGGTTGACCGTCACCTCGAACGCCGCACGCGCGAGCACCGAGTCCTTCGAGCCACTGATGCCGTGCCGACCGATCGACTCGATCTCGCCGCGGTTCGTCATCATGTCCGCGACCAGCATCAGGTGCCGGACGTTCACGTTGTCCAGGCCCTGCTCTTTGAGGGTGTCGTTGGTCTCCTCGATGATCGTCTCGCGCGCCGCCTCGATGCCGAGCGTCCGATGGATCTCGTGGATGTTGTTACACGACGACCGCGAGGCGTCCACGCCCTCGATCTCCAGGGCGTCACCGAACGACGACCCCTCCGTGTACAGCACGAACTCCTCGCGCTCCTCGCCCTCGGCCGTCTCGACGTCCTCCTTCCGGATGACGACCCGCGAGATCTCCTCGATGCCCTTGAACGTGATCTCCCGCAGCTCCTCGACGAACCGATCTTTATTTCGGCCCAGCACTTTTACCCATCTTTTTGAAAAGTTACTGTACAACTGTTCATAAGAGGATTGCTCTTTCAGAAAGGTGACCTGGTGGTTGTTGGCGATTACAAAGCGTTCAATAAGCATAATGGCGCTCTGCAATTGTTCAGCGTCCAGTTCCAATCGATCACACAAAGCATCCAGAAAGACTATTTCGTTGCTAAGTGCTGTCAAATCTGAATGAACAGTAAGCACCGCTAAATCGATCAGGTAATTTTTGAATAATTTATCCTCCTCATCCGGCAATTCAATCGTATCTATATTGATTTCATGCTGCTTTAACTGTTGTTTGAAGTTTCGTAACTTTCCGCGATCAATATTGGCAGAAGATACAAATACGTTCAACAGCGTTTGTTCCGAAGAATTGATAACACCATCAGCCAATGATGCTGCACCTAATGTTTGCAAAGTCGTTAAAACATACTGCCCGTAACTCTCCTTGAGCATCCGGTCATGTAGCAGGTAATCACGAAACGCCATCACATCGATATAAACCAGACTACTTTGCATGTAGTTTACCCACAGCTGATTCTTAACTGTCCTTCTGATATGTACCCGACGCGAAAGCATCTTTTCCAATTGCATTGATTGCGTCTCATGAAAAAGTAACTTTAAAACGTTGAGAGAGTTGCGCTCCTTGTACTGTTCATAAAACTGAAGCAGCATCGGGATCATCTTTTTATCGGGCAACGTTTCACGCTCCACTGCATACACCAACAATAAACTCTCAAACAGCAATACCTGCAACTGCTCATCTGCTGTCCAATGATGCTGAAACGCTGCAGGCACGAATAAAGTATGACTTGGAATTCCAAAAACTATTCCTGTTTCGAACAATGTAGTATGAATATAATCACACTTGGAGAGCCCTTCAGGAATATACACATCTATTTCAATTTCACCTCGTTCCAGCAAAAACAAGTACTTATCAATCCAATTTTTTTCTCCCGGTTGAAGCATGGCATCCGAATTCAGTTCTAAAAATAGGGTTTTCTAAACAAATGCTCGTATTTTTGAGCAAACCAACGTTATGTGGCGAACCTTCAGCATCTTTTTTTTGTTTTTCACTTTTTCAATCAGCGGACAACAAAAAATGACCGCGTTACCCAGTTCATTGAAGGAGTCTTCGGCGCTCGTTCTCAAGGGTGACTTCTTTATGACCATCAACGATTCAGGAAACAAACCGATCATTTATGTTTTTAATAAAGAAGGCGAAATCACACATAAATGCTACATTTCCAATGCGACTAACCGCGACTGGGAAGCACTCGTCTACGACGGAAAAGAACACTTATTCATTGGAGATATTGGAAATAATCAAAATAAAAGAAAAAACCTCAGGATATATAAAGTGCACGTAGATAGCGTTTTGAACAATAAAACAGTAAGCGCAAACGCCATCAACTTTCATTATGATGATCAAGACGCATTTCCTCCAGAAAAAAGTGAACGCTATTTCGATGCCGAGGCCATGGTTTACAACAATGACAGTCTTTTTATTTTTACTAAAAACCGCGCCGAACCCTTTGACGGCATATCAAAAGTATATGCACTGGACCTTCACCCAACAGCCGACACTATAGCCTTTCATTTATATGATCTCCAATTAAAACCTACACACTGGATGGAAGAAAGCATCACCGATGCTGATTTGTGTTCGGAGGATTTATTTATCCTTACATACGGAAAAATATACTGGTACAAATGGAACAATAAGGACTTCCAATTAGCGAAAACATATTTATTTGATGGTTATACCCAAAAAGAAGGATTGACAATGGATAAAAAGTTTTTCTATTTGACCGATGAAGATGAATCTATCATCACTGGAGGAAATTATCTCTACAAATTAAAACGATGATTAAACTGGAAGAAATTGATGCGGTAATTTACGATATGGACGGTGTTCTCATCGATTCGGAGCCGTTTTGGAAAGCGACTGAAATCAACGTGTTCAAGCAAGTAGGCATCGACTTTGTAAAAGTAGGAGGAGAAAAAACAGTCGGTTTGCGCATTGATGAGGTAATTGACTATTGGTATGCACGCTATCCCTGGACAAATATGTCGACGAAGGAGGTATTGCGCGCTATCATGAATGAGATGATCCACAAAGTGCGTACATCAGGGGTTTCGTTATCTGGAGTCGAAGCGTCTATTGCTTTTTTTAAAGAAAAAGGAATGAAAATAGGACTGGCAAGCTCTTCCTATCACGAATTAATTGATGCCGTTTTGGAACGGCTCGAAATCCGCGACCATTTTCAGGTCATCAACTCAGCAGAAGATTTAGAACACGGTAAGCCGCATCCTGATATTTATATAAAAACCGCTAAAGAATTGGACGTTGATCCCACGCGCTGCCTGGTCATTGAAGATTCACTCAACGGGGTTATATCTGCTAAAGCCGCAAAGATGCAAGTCGTAGCTATACCTGACGGAACGCACGCTCCAGATCAAAGAATGATACTAGCGGATCAAATTGAAGCTAGTTTATTACACCTCGTGAAGCGCTTTCAATAATATGCGTTTAATGATTGAAGAGCTCATCTACTTTTTTAACGCGATAATCAAAAATCTCTTCCAATTTCCTTTTGACGATAAGCGGATGAGCTAGTTTACCCAGAAATCCCAGCGGAACGCGGTAAGAAACAATATCGGTCATCATGACGCCTCCCTGCACCTCCTCAAAATGATGTTCGTGGTGCCACATACTGTATGGTCCTTTGCGTTGCTCATCTACAAAAAACTTTTTGTCGTGAACATACTTGATTTCAGTGATCCAGTTCATGGGAATGTTCATGAGTGGAGTGACCGTATATTCAATCATGAGTCCTTCATACATTTTATCAGGCACCTCGGTTTTGACATCAAAGCCCATATAATCGGGAGTGATTTCCTTGAGGTTTTGGGGTGAAGCAAAAAAGTTCCAACAGGTGTCAATATCTGTTTTTACAAGTTGTTGCTTTTTGAGTTGGTACATAAAGAATACTTTAATTTATCAACAGCACATCCTCATAGAATGTTCTAACAGTAAGTTAATTCTGCAAAAAAGCAAACAGCGCTCTTTTAAAGTTCATCTAAACCTCAATTTGTAGCGTTGTTTTCGACTTTACGGTTCAATCAGCATATAATATGGGCGGCAAGGCCTCGTGCAGACGTTAAGGATATTCAAGTATTCACTGATGCTATCATCGACCGTTGTAATTTGTATAGCACGGGTAGTGTTTAGCGATTACACTGAATGATTATTTATGAATGAAGCACTACAAAAAATAAATCTATGTTTAGAGGGCAACGGAGCTGCATTCTCATCCTAATTTGGCTCAAATTCGTTTTTTCGTGCTTTATCTTCTCATTTATCAGTTGTTTTATAAAACCCGACACGTGAACGAAATCGTTTATACACCGTGTCTTTCTCATCATTGTAAAAATTATAATATAATCTAAGTTCGTGCTTGCCTTTTTTAAGTTGACTGATATCGATATAATGCAGCAGCCCGTCCTGGTCAGAATGACGATTTTTCGTGTAGAATAGAGGAGCTTCAACTGTATTGCCATCTAGTTCGAGATGGTAGAATTGTTTGAGACAGACTAGTTTTAAAGAATCTACTTTTTTGGGATACTGCCTTTTTTGTTGGTCAAAATCACATATTTTCATAATATCATCCTCTTCAAAGGTGGAACGATGCACGACAAAAGCCTTTAATGTATTACCATTGACTGTTCTTTTCGGAATCCAAATATGATCTGAATAATCTCCCTGAGCCTGGCTGGCATAGTGCTGGGGTTGCATAACGAATGCTTTCGCGCCATGCGGCCTGAGGTTCAAACTGGATTTTAAGCGCCCCCTAATCGTTTCTTCGGCTGTTAAGCTGATGATCACGAATAATACTAAAAAACTGATGACCTTCCACTTTTTATGATTAGCGATGAAGCCGTAGTAGATATTCCTGTATAGCGGAGCGAGTAACAGCCAACTGATTAGTTTATAAAAAGGGTAATAGACCTTGTTTAAGTAGGGAATACGTTTCAGAAGTCCGAGCGAGATGTAGTCAATCAAATAGGTGATCAGGACTGTATTCAAGATGTAATTGAAAATAGACAGATCTGTGCGCTCAGGGAAAATTCTGACCCATAAAAAAATGGCTATTCCCAAAACCAAAATAAGAACGGTAATGCCCAAAATGTTCATAAAGATCAAAAAGCTCAAAGCAAAAAGTGAGCTTGATATCTTTTCTAACTTGATGATCTGTTTGCGGTAATTCAGCTGCTTAACGATACCTTTTTTGAAACGAGGGGCGTATTTAAACTTATCTACATTCGTGCGATCATCATAGATGTAGGTCAAGCCAATGTAAGCAGCCCAAACACTCCTGAAGAGCAGATGACTCACGAAGCCGGCTATAAGCCAGCCAATCGAGACCTTTAATAACGCAACGATGCTATCCCCCACAGTGCCTCGAGAAAATATAGAAAGTCCATAATGGTTAAGGTAATGCCCCAAGTCATCAACGACGGGGAACATATTGAAAAGCCCGTAGAGCACGATCCCTGAGATCAATATTTCAGGTTCCCAGCTACCTTCCTGCAGCCGCTGCAGCCAATTTTTCTTGTCAAAGTATTCTTCTTGTTTAGCCATTATAAGCTTTTCTGGATCATAAAACTATAAAACTTCCGTTGACCTTGATCATGCTAAAATCTATTATCCGTTGAGCCTCACGTTAGTCATTTTTCCGTTTTTACGGTGATCCTTTTGGCGAATGAGGTCAATCAATCCGCAGTGTTGCCTTTACCCTGCTTTTCGTACTTTTTCTTGTATTTCAAGTATAATTCCTCTTGATGATTTGTCAGATCAATAGGTTTACCCTGAATTCGGGCATCAATCACATTATTGGTTCGCATGTCCAGCGCATCTCCTTCACTTACAAAAAAGCTGGCTTTCTTTCCTTCCTCAATGCTTCCTACAAGGTGATCCACGCCCAAAATTTTCGCCGTATTGAGTGATACTGCGGAAATAGCCTCTTCTTCCTGAAGACCATATGCCATTGCCGATCCCGCCAAAAAAGGAAGATTTCGCGTATTCATGGTTTCCATTCGACCCGAATTCTGAATACAAAACTGAACCCCATTTTCTTGAAGAAGTGCGGGCAGTCGATAAGGTAAATCAATCGGATCATCGGAATTTTCAGGTAGGGTATGCCCGCCTTTCAAGATCACAGGCACTTCGGCGTCTTTTAATAAATCGGCTATTTTATACGCATCATATCCCCCAATAATGACAGGGAATTCAATTTCAAAAGATTTGATAAATTCAAGAACGTCAGTAAGTGCTTTCAACTCATTGGCATGAATGTACAATCGCTTTTCCCCCT
>CAJXMN010000146.1 GCA_913056215.1 uncultured Flavobacteriales bacterium
GGCCATGTTCAATTCATTGCGAAATAGTTTGAACGCGTTTTTTAATATAGCTCCCAATCTCCATTATAATGTCGTACTGGAGTCATTGATTACACGGTTGATTTCTTTCGGTATGCTCGCTTTATTTGCGATCATTATTATTGTCATCTACTTTGCACAGTCTATGCTTATTTCACTAGGTACGGAGTTCTTGTCCGATGGAAGTATTGCTGAGAAAATACTCCTTTTGGTGTTTGAACATTTTACTATTCTTTTGGTGAATTTTTCTTTGTTCTCCTTTATTTTTAAATATTTACATGACGGTGTATTGCGATGGAAACTAGCCCTTGGAGGAGCTTTATTTACTGCAATTCTACTTTATTTGGGGCAATTGCTGATCAACTATTATTTGTCGAATTTCTTTTTTGCCGCTAACAGCGGAATTGCTGGGACATTACTCGCTATTTTAACGTGGATTTTTTATACTTCTCAAATCATATTTTTGGGAGCTAAATTTACGGCAGTTTATGCGCGGATGGTTGGAAAACCTATAGTTGCTAAATGAGTTTAATCCATTTTTGAATGAAAGTACAGTTTTGGAAAAGAAAAAGATTTTGGAAGCGATTCATTGCTTTCACTGTGATTGTTCCCATTTTCTTATTTACCATTTTGACTGGAATAGCTTATTTTCAACAAGATCGAATTGTTCAACATTTCCTTAAAACGACAAACGAGGATTTTAGAGGGAAAATTGCTCTCGAGGATTCGCATATTGCACCTTTTGCAAACTTCCCTTATATCTCAGTAGATCTGGAAGGCGTTCGTGTTTATAAAAGTAAACAAGATACTACGGCCATTGTCAACCTTAAGGATATATACCTCGGATTTAACGTGATATCATTACTTTCTGGCGATTTCAATATTAATATGATTCAACTTACGGATGGTTATATCCACGTCCATCAAAATGAACAGAGTAACTTCGATATCTTACAGGCTTTTGAGACAACACACCCTATAGATGACGTTGAGGAAGAATTTCATTTTGCCTTAGATGAAATTGAATTAGATGGTGTCGATATTAAAAAAACAGATCCTGATAGCTTGACGATTGACGGTTTTGTTCAGCATGCTACCATTGAATTATCGAATAAACCAGAACACTTATACCTGGATGTCGATCTATCTGCCAACATGAACATTATCGAAAAAGGTGACACCTCTTTTCTTCACAATAAATCTACGCACCTGAAAACGCGTTTAGATTATATCAAATCAACACAGTTAGTTCAATTATCGGAAAGCAGTCTGGATGTCATGAACTCTATATTTAACGTTTCAGGTGTCATTGATATAGACGACGAGTTCAATTTGGACCTTAATATTGATGGTAAAAAGTCAGACTTTAGTTTACTCATTGCGTTGTCTCCTGACGATTTAATACCTCTATTGAATAGTTTTGAGAATCGGGGAGACGTCTTTTTTAAAGCAACTATTTCGGGTAAATCTATTCATGGTCACATTCCTAGAATAACTGCAGACTTTGGGTGTAAGAATGGTTTTTTTAAGAATCGGAAAACTGAAAAAACACTGGAAGAGCTGAATTTTAGAGGACATTTTGAGAGTGTAAAAAATAAAGGGATTGAAGACATGCGCTTTGAACTAACTGATCTACAAGCCCGTCCAGAAACGGGTAGGTTCAAAGCAAAACTCGCTGTCGAAAATTTTGCTTCACCAGAGATTGATCTCATGCTGAATACCAATTTTCAATTGGATTATTTAGCTGCGTTTTTCAATGTTCAGCAATTAAAAGATTTAGATGGAAAAGTAGAACTCGAAATGAATTTTCACGATATCATCGATTTAGAACATCCTGAAAAGAGTATAGAAAAACTGAATGAATCCTACTATACAGAACTTCATGTCGCCAATTTACAATTTCAAATACCTGGATATGCGGAACGATTCGAGAACATCAATATTGATGCGCATATGGATGGTCACAAAGCACAACTTGATCGGTTTCATTTGGATGTCGGACATTCTGAGGTAAACATAGATGGATCGATTAGTGATTTACCTGCACTGATCCATCACACGGCTATTCCTGTGGATGCGCGACTCAATATTCAATCGAATGAAATAAACCTCACACAATTGACTGAAGCGAAAGGAACGCAAGTAGTCGATGAAATTATATCAGACCTGGAATTGAAGTTGCGTTTCAACAGTTCAGCACGTGCATTTACAGAATCACCGCATCTACCAACTGGAGAGTTTTTTATCGAGGATTTACATGCGGACTTATCTACTTATCCCCACCGTTTTCATGATTTTCATGCCGATATTCTTATCGATACCAATGATTTGAGTGTGGTTGATTTTACAGGAGAATTAGATGAAACAGATTTTCATTTCTCAGGGAAGGTTGAAACCTATCCGATGTGGTTTCAGGAAGAATTGGAGGGTGATACAAAAATTGAATACGATTTGACGAGTGAGCATTTTGCTTTAGAAGATATTTTCACTTATCAAGGTGAAAATTTTGTTCCCCCGGACTATAGACATGAAGAAATTTCGAATGCCAAAGTTCATGGTCACGCAAACCTCCACTTTAAAGATCATAATTTGGAAACTACTGATATTTGGCTGACGGAGTTGAGTGGTAAAATGAAAATGCATCCACTTCGTTTCTCTGATTTTTCTGGTCGCGTCCATGTGGAGAATGAGCACCTGACAGTGGAACGGTTTGGGGGACATATTGGACAGTCATCATTTAAGACTGATTTGAGTTATTATTATGGTGCACAAAAAGGGAAAAAAGAAAACTATCTGGAATTTCAATCACCTTATCTGGATTTCGATCGCATTCTGAGCTATGAAGAGCGTAGCATTCAAGACACTTTAGCTTCCGTAAAACACGATTCTGTATTTAGTATTTTTGACATTCCCTTTCCCAAAATGCGCTATCACCTGGATATCGATCAAATGAACTATCACAATTACAATTTGTCGACCATCAATGCCGATCTGCGCACCACTGAAGATCACATGCTTTTTATAGATACCCTGATGATGGATATTGCAAGTGGTCACATGGATATTTCGGGGTATTTTAACGGTGCTGACAGGAGTGAGATCTATTTTTCGCCGGATATAGAGCTCCACAAAGTCAATATGGATCAACTCATGGTCAAGTTTGATAACTTTGGACAAGATGAAATTGTTTCTGATAATATTCACGGGACCTTGTCGGGTAGACTGACAGGAAAAATTCATATGCATGCCGATTTAATTCCAATTATCGACGATTCTGAGATTCATTTAGATGCTCGAGTTACAGATGGTGCCGTAGAAAAATATGCACCATTGCGCGCCCTATCCGACTATTTTGAGGATGAGGCACTCGAAAAAGTATTGTTCGATACCCTGGAGAATCACATCGACATGAAAAATGGTAAAATGACTATTCCAGAAATGGTGATTAATTCAAATTTGGGTTTTGTGAAAGTTTCAGGAGAACAAGATATGCAAATGAATATGATTTATTACTTGAGTGTACCGTGGAAGATGGTAGCGCAGGCCGGTAGAAAAAAACTGTTCGGCAGTAAAAAAGAAATTGACTCGCAGTCCATTGGTGAATACGACTCCGATAAAAATTACCGTTATATCAACCTGATCATTGAAGGAGACGCAGAGGATTACTCTATAAAGATGGGCAAACGAAAAGATAAAGATGATTGATCAGATTCCATCTGTACACCTCGTTAAAAAGGTGCTGGACTTTCAAAGGTTACCAACTTTTTAGTTTTGGGATGCTCAAAAGTGATCGAGTGAGCGTGTAAATGGAGGCGGTCATCCATTTTACCATACAAATCATCTCCCACAATTGGAGCGTTGAGCCCGGAATAATGAGCAGCGTGAACCCGCAATTGATGGGTGCGCCCCGTAATCGGATAGAATGCTATTCGTGTAATCTGACCATCGCTTCGCAAGACCTGCCACTGTGTACTCGCTGATTTACCTTGCTCATGACAAACCATTTGACGGGGTCGGTCAAGAACATCTTGGCGCATAGGTAGTTCTATTGTCCCATGCTCTTTATTTAAACAACCCTCTAAATCCGCAAGATATTTTTTCCTGATGCTCCGATCTAAAAATTGGCGCTGTAATATTTTATAAGCAATTTCATTTTTAGCGAGAACCATTAAACCAGAAGTAGACATGTCGAGTCGGTGAACGATAATTGGTCCAGTAGCATTTTCAAAATGGAGTTTCATCCGTTCTTGTACGGAATCCTCAATCTGCTTACCAGGGACAGATAAGAGTCCTTCAGGTTTGTCTACAACTGCAATATAAGGGTCTTCGTAAACGATGGATATTTCTTTGTTATTACCATAGTTGTGAAGTAATGGATTTTCCTCCACGTTCATACCATCAAGCATATGATCCAAAATCGGGGCACATTTACCCTGACAAGCGGGATAGAAATGTCCATGCCGACGAATTCGTGTTTTTGGAGGCGCTCCCCACCAGAATTCAGCCATGGCTATAGGTTCGAGATCGTGTTGAAACGCATATTGAAGTAGTTTAGGAGCGGCGCATTCACCAGCTCCAGCCGGTGGACGACGAAATGCTGTCGATTCAAAAATGGGCATCAAGGATTGCGTATCGTTTCGAATATTTAAAAATTGATAAGCATCAAAAACTTTATTCTGTAAAACAGCTGAACGATTTGCTCGTTCCGTTTTTAGTGCTTTAATTTTCGCGGTATACTCCTCAAGTTCAACTTGAAGTGCTTTCAATTCACGTTGTTGTTCATAACGCATGTCTTTCAATTGAAGCTGGTAGGAAATACTTTCTTGAGCTAGATTATCACATAATTGTTGATATTCTTCTGTACTTAGATGGTGCTCTCCTTCTTGTCGCTTTTGCTTTCGTGCTGCCTTAGCCGTTCTCATGATGGAACGCTGCTGTTCAATGTTTTTTTCGTGTTGTGCTGCAATCGACTTGATCCGAGCTCTAAGGTTCAGGTATGAAGGATCCGATTCCAACTTTTCAAGGGTCGCGTTAATGGCACTAATTTCTTTTTCTTCTTGAAGGTAGAAACCCTCTTTTTGTAAAATGTCGTAAACAGGAGGGACAAATTGCTCGTGATGATTTGTCCCTCCGAGTTTTCCTGAAAAAGCCGCTAAATACCCTAGTGTTCCATCTGTGTGGCGAACAACCAGGACACCGAACATCTTTCCAATAGCCTTCTTATGTGCTGCGTTTAGTCCAAAATCATGGTTAAAATCATTGGTTTTGAGATAATCCTGGAGTTCATTGCGAGTCCGCGACGAGCG
>CAJXMN010000147.1 GCA_913056215.1 uncultured Flavobacteriales bacterium
GGATTAAAGAAGTGGATACCAATAACTCTTGAAGGTTCATTTAATACAGAACCGATTGATGCGATCGACAACGAAGAAGTATTTGACGCTAAAATACAATCATCACTTACGATAGATTCCAGATTCTCAAACACCTTGTGCTTAATCTCAACATTCTCAACAATCGCTTCGATTACCAGTTTACAATCCTTGAAATCTTTCGTTTCAGGAGAAAATTGAATACGACCAAATGTTTCATTGGCGAATTTTTCTTCCCATTTCCCTTTTTCAACGAGGCGATTGAAGATCTTCGTCAGTTTATTTTTAGCTTTTTCAAGTGCTTCTGAGTTCACATCAACCAATACCACTTTATGTCCTGATTGAGCAGCAACTTGTGCAATACCGGCACCCATCGTACCCGCTCCTAATACTCCAATAATCTCTTTATCCATATTTAGTGTCCTTTAAATGTTGGTTTTCTTTTTTCTAAAAATGCTGCGGTACCTTCTTTGAAGTCATGCGTTTGCCCTGCTTCAGTTTGCAATTCTTCTTCCAGACTCAATTGCTCAGACAAGGAATTGTTCATTGATGCGTTCACTGCTCGCTTGGTTAAACCAAATCCTTTTGTTGGCATTTTTGCTAACTTACCTGCAAATTTCGTGATGTATTCATCAAATTCATCGTCAGCCACCGCTTTGTAAATCATATTCATTGCTTCAGCCTCTTTAGCATCCACTTTATCCCCTGTAAGCATCAGTGACAGTGCTTTCTGACGACCTACTAATCGCGGTAAAAAATAGGTTCCTCCAGAGTCTGGTATCAAACCAATCGCTGAAAAGGCTTGAATAAATTTCGCTGATTCAGTAGCCACCACGATATCACAAGCGAGTGCTATATTTGCTCCAGCTCCAGCTGCTACGCCATTCACTGCAGCAATGACTGGTTTTTCAATCTTGTGAATGCGTTCAATGATCGGGTTATAATGCTTACCGACGATCGATTGCAAAGGAGGCCCTTCTGGGTCGGTCGCTTCAGCGAGATCTTGTCCAGCACAAAATGCTTTTCCCTCTCCGCAAATGACGATCGCCCGCACCTCATCATCGTTTTCACAATCATCCAATGCTTTTTGCGTTGCAAACGCCAATTCTTGATTAAAACTATTAAACTTATCTGGTCTGTTGAATGTCAGTGTAGCCACACCTTCATTTTTAGAACTACTGAGTACCATGTTATTTCGTTTTTTTGCTAAAATAACAAGAATCGTGGAGCCAAATTCGGGTTTTTCGAGGAAATTCCTTTATTTCGTACTGGAATAAAAAATCGGGATAACAATGCACAATAACCAGTACTTTGCGGTTTATAAGCCTTATGGAATGTTGTCTCAGTTCACAAATGACCATGGGATTCCAGTGCTCGGTGATCTTTACGATTTCCCCATAGATGTATACCCCATTGGACGACTGGATAAAAAAAGTGAAGGGTTGTTGTTACTCACAAATGACAATCAATTCAAAGCAACTGTTCTCGAACCCAAAAACAAGCTACCCAAAACCTACTGGGTACAAGTTGACAATGACATTACTGAAGAGGCCGTTCAGCAATTGAGCGCTGGAACAATCACTATTAAACACAATGGAAAACCGCATCAGGTAAAGCCCGCAGTGTGTGAAAAGATCGATACACCAGATCTTCCCGAGCGTGTCCCTCCTATCCGCTACCGCAAAAATGTACCTACAAGCTGGATTTCACTTACGATTAAAGAAGGTAAAAACAGACAGGTCCGCAAAATGACTGCAGCAGTTGGATTTCCTACATTGAGATTAGTAAGAGCATCAATCGGCAACTACGAATTGGGAGGATTACAGCCTGGGGATGTTGTAGAGATCGAACCTGAGGAGGTTCTTTAATCATATTCTATCGATTTAATCTTCAACTTTCTCTCCTCATCTCCTAGAGAAAAAACAACGTCATCTCCAACTTTATGACCAATCATTGCTTTAGCTATTGGTGCAACAAAGCCTACTTTTTTCTTTTTGATGTTTGCTTCATCAACTCCCACGATCTTCAGGGTAGTCTTGGGTCCTTTTGAACCCATTTGATAGGTAACAGAAGCTCCAAAACGCACCTCATCTTTTGGTTGATCGTTGACATCAAGTACCCGAGCAGAATTTATCCGTTCATTCAACAGGGCTAGTTTTCCATCAATTTCAGTTTTTTTCCGACGCGTTTCTCGTTCATTCTCCTCATTCAGAGAGGTCCGTTCAGCAACCAACCCCTCTTTCTCTTGAATTAACTGATCATAACCTTCAGGTGTTACATAATTAGTCATACCTGGAGGCAAAGATGCCCGCGGTGGAATCATGGGTGGTTCTTCCTGGTCTCCCTCTTTAACAAATCCTCTACTCATATTTATATATTTAGGTAAATTTGGGAGATACAAAAGTAATTATAAAAATTTTCGGTTCTTAGATCTAATTTACCTTCGGTCACATCCATTACTTTGATGAGATCAGAACTTCTCAGTTTACTCACAGTGGCTCATCAATAAAACGGTTGTAGGTATAGCGTGTCTTGTTGTAACATCAGAATTAAAATAATGTATCTGGATAAGGACGCGCCGTACAAATAATAATCCTTTTAACAGTTACCAGGTCTTACTTACGAAGCTTCTTTCTCTTTCTTTTTCTCGCTACAACTGACCTTCACAACAATCCGAATTATTACTTTAGCGCTAATTATTAAGTATTCTTAGAACGCATGAAAAAGATTGCACTCAAAAAAGGAAAAGAAAATTTCCTGGAACGGAAACACCCCTGGATTTTCTCGGGAGCTATTCAAACTGCAACTGACGCTATCGAAGATGGCGAATTGGTGGAGCTCACAGATTTTAAGGGCAACTTTTGTGCGGTCGGATTTTTTCAACCCGGTTCCATTGCAGTGCGCATCCTCACGTTCCAAAACAGACCTATCGATCAAACGTTTTGGGATGAACGCATCAAAAAAGCAATTGCATTGCGTCGTGAATTGGGATTGATGAGTAAAGAAAACAACATCTGCCGACTGGTTCACGGTGAAGGAGATGAACTTACGGGTCTCATTGTAGATTTCTATAATGGTGTGGCCATTATTCAAGCGCATGCGGTTGGAATGTATGATTATCGAGAAGCGATATCATCTGCATTGCAAAAAGTAATGGGTACCCATTTAAAAGCGATCTATTCAAAAAGTGCAGAAACACTTCCAGAACGCGTTGATGCGAAAGATGAATATTTATTTGGTGAATGCGAAACCCCTCACATTGCAAAGGAATATGGTCATGCGTTTTCAATTGACTGGACTTCCGGTCAAAAAACAGGTTTCTTTATTGATCAGCGAGAGAATAGAGCCTTGCTCGGAAGTTTTTCGAAAGGAAAGAAAGTGCTCAATACATTTTGTTACTCGGGTGGCTTCAGTATTTACGCGCTGGCTAATGAAGCAAAAGAAGTGCATTCCATTGATAGTTCGGCAAAAGCAATCGAATTGGTTGATAAAAATGTAGAACTACTGGATTTCGAAGGAACACACCACTCAATAGTTGCTGATGCGGTAAAATACATGAATAACCTGGAAGATAAGTTCGATGTTATTGTGTTGGATCCTCCCGCATTTGCTAAACATAAGAATAAGCGTCATCAGGCGATCAAAGCCTACACCAGATTAAATGCAAATGCGATTCGTCAGGTTAACCCCGGTGGAACAATCTTTACCTTTTCGTGTTCTCAGGTCGTTGACCCCTATCAGTTTGAGAAAGCAGTGATCAATGCAGCGATTAAAGAAGGAAGAACGGTACAGATCCTATATCATTTGCACCAGCCTGCAGATCATCCGGTCAGTGCCTTTCATCCAGAAGGAGAATACCTCAAAGGACTCATTCTAAAAGTAACTTGATGCTTTCCAACTCCTATGGTAAGATTTTATCGATCAGTGCGCCTTTGATGCTCGGTACGTTCATTCAATCAATCGTAATGATCACCGATGCTGCATTTTTGAGTAGATTCAGCACGACCAGTTTCGATGCCAGTGGAAATGCCGGACTTATCTATGTTACACTATTTATGGGACTCACTGGTTTAGGTGATGGTGGTCAGATCGTCATGGCCCGAAGAATCGGTCAGCACAAGATAAATCAGATCAATGGGTATTTACAATCCAATTTTGTCAGCCTATTTATTTTCGCTTTTCTGTTCTACTTGATCGTTCAGTTTGTAGTACCTGGAATGCTCTTTTCCTATTCCAAGTACCCAGAGATCGCTCAAGAACAAGTCGCTTTTTTGAATATTCGAAGCTTAGGTTTCTTTGTAGCCGTTTTAATGCTATCTCTCAACGCCTTTTTCATGGCGATCGGAAAAACGTGGATCATTATGTTGTCTACAGCGCTTTTCGCAGGAACAAATATTGTACTGGACAAACTACTGATTTTCGGATTTGGCGAATTTGCTCCACTCGGTATCGAAGGAGCAGCATTGGCGAGCGTCATTGCAGAAGGAGTTGCTGTGATCGTATTACTCTCTTTTCTACTAGCCAGTGAACATCGAAGAAAATTCCAACTATTCAAAACATTAGAAATCAAGTGGGAGAACATTTTGCGCTTATTTAAAGTAGGTTCCCCCCTTATGATCCAGGGATTCTTTGCCTTGGCTACCTGGACCGTTTTTTTTACCTGGATCGAACAATCGAGTTCCTACGACCTCACCGTTTCTCAAAATATTAGAGCTGTTTACTTTTTGGCATTCGTTCCGATATTTGGGTTTGGTGCTACAACAAAGACATACATTGCCCAATACATGGACCAGAAAGATAGAAAGCTTATACCACAAACATTAAAGCGAATTCAGGTATTAACAATGCTGTTTCTATTGATCTTTTTCCATGGAGCTATTATATATCCTGAAGAGCTCATAAGTTTAATCAACCCAAAAGAAGCTTACCTCGCAGATAGTGCTGATGTACTGAGACTGGTATTTGGATCCATCCTTATTTTTGGTTTCACCACACCTTACTTTCAAACGATCAATGGTTCAGGAAACACCCGTATAACGATGGTCATTGAGATCTCATCGATTGTACTTTATCTGATCTTTGCTTATCTGTTCATAAAGGTTTGGAACTGGCACATCTCTCCTGTCTGGAGTGTAGAGTACATTTATTTTGGTGCGATTGGTTTGTTTTCAATCCTATATTTACGTTTTTTTGACTGGAGAAAAAAAGAATACTGATGAAAGAGAAAAAAAATTGATTATTAACCG
>CAJXMN010000148.1 GCA_913056215.1 uncultured Flavobacteriales bacterium
AGTCTTTCAGCGTATATATGTTGCCATCGATAGCATACTGAGGATATATGTACCCCTCAGTGTTGTCCCAAGATGCAATAATATTCGACCTGTTGAATGTATGGTTTAGCTTTGGAAATGATAAATCAGTTAATTCCTTCTCTCCCATTTCTATAAAGAAATTAGCTACTTCATCGAACACGTTTATCTTGTATTTGTAGCTTTTTGCGTTGGTAGAATTCACGTTGTTAACCCTGCTTATTTTCATGAGCTGAATGAAGCCTGTGAACACCTCCACCCCATTCTGAACGACTGTACACTCTGTTTTTTTGTTGCGGTCAAAATCTTCATTCTCTAAGTCAACATCAAAATACAATCCGAGCAAACGTGAGTTCTCAGCCGTTCCGTCAATTTCTAATGATTGTGAGAAGCCTCCCGTGCCGAATCCTTTTCTTACGCTTTTAAATTCCAAAGTGATTGGAAAGTTCGCGCCCGTTGGAAGCGTTAAATAACCTGTGTTTAATTGTATGTAATTGCTATCCATTGATGTTATCTTGTATTGCTTTTACGAATTCAATGCTGACCTTTCTATCTCGCTGCGTTCTCTTTTTGTGGAGCTCAAGTGATGAGGTTGTAATGTCTATCGCTGTTGATTCTCCACCGTTAATGGATACGTAAACAGACGGCGAAGAAACTAACTCTTTCATGTATTGGCTTTCGATTTCCGAGAGAATACCTGTGTTATCTACAATAGTAGAAATTATTTGAAGTCAATAGACTTACTTTTTAAAAGAATAATTTTTGTATCTACAATAGTAGAAATTATTTGAAGTCAATAGACCAGAAATTTCATTTTCTGTCATGTTTACGCCATCTACAATAGTAGAAATTATTTGAAGTCAATAGACTCGAGTAAATAATTGCCCCTCTTGTGGATCTACAATAGTAGAAATTATTTGAAGTCAATAGACTCTAACTGGCTGCAAAGGTATTCAAAATCCCACAAAATCAAAGGATTTGGGGCACAGAAAAAGTGGAGTCTCACCCCCCTTAAAATGAACCACAAGTATTAATTTTGCATATAAAACACTGTTTAACTGGTGATTACGAGGTCCCACATTAATGAAACGCAAATGAATGCACATCGAGGTTTGCAGTTTACAGCAAAATCAGGTCGTCATCGAGCAATGAAGCACTCCCGTAACGAATCGTTTTATCGTGATTCGTTGTAAAAATATAAATGCTGTCGCTTTGGTCGAATTTACGCTTAAACCTCGATTCAATCCCATTTTTAACGATCGATAATACCCTCTTTGAATTTTGAATTTCAAAGACAGAGAATTGCACGCGCACACCGTATTTCTCTAAAAATTTCGAAAACTGGGTGCGAACTTTGTTATTGGAAATGTCGTAACAGACAATAATTACTTTACTCATAATTAAATGTTGGATAGTTGGACACACTTTTTCTTCCCATAAAACAGCGATAATATTGCTGCATAAACTGGTAGATCGTCAACTTATGCTTGATAATCGATTCATAGAAAACGCGGGTATAAACTTTGCGCTTTCCCCGTTTTAAATAAAAGGCGTTTTTATTTCGCTCAAAATCGGAATGTTTAAAGGTGCCGTATTTCAATGATTTGCGTATTTGATGTTCTATAATACACCGAAAAGGCTCCATCAAATCACAAACTAGACTCTTTCTGCGAAACCATAACTGATGGTAAACGCCCATGTATGGATCAAATCCGAATAATCGCGTCATACTTTCGATGTAGTTGAACAAAAAAGTATAACCAATGTCGAGTGTCGCATTCACGGGATCTTGCTTAACGCGAGGCAGACGACACTCCCAATCAACAAATGAAAAATAAGCATCAAAAAAATGTTTGGCCACCACACCTTCGAGCCCCATAAGCTCACGGTAGTGACTGACATGATGCATGGCTGCAATATGGCGCTGAATCAACGCTTTTGCCTCCTGCACTTTACGCGAGCGTTCGCGCGTTCGCTGAAGGAGATGAAGTTGGTTGTTCGATTTATTAATAATTAATTGTTGAGCCACGGGTAAAATCCCATCCGTATGCTCAAATTGCTTTTTTCGCAACAAGAAATTGGCTTCAGCCATATCTCCATAGTAAAACACCGGCTTGAAATTGGGCTTCATTACCACGAGTGGGACACCGTTTTTATTGCAATGTTCGATCAGCGCAGAAGTCAATGTCGTATGACCGATGACGATCAACGCCAAAATTTTTGGAAATGGAAGCTTGGTAATCGCCTTTTGCTTTTCAGTATCGTAAAGCGTTAAACGACCTACGGATACTTTAAGGCTTTGGTGCTTTGTACCATTAATAACGAAAACACTGCGGTTCTCAATATCTTTATGCGTAAACATGGTCCTGATTAGTTTTATCACAAAGCGCAGCATAAATACAATGGCTACACTTTTGTGGATTAACATTTATTTCCGATTCAAAGTCAAAGCGAGCAATTTTTCGAATGTGATTTTTGAGTTCTCTGATCGCTTTTGTGTCGGGTTTATCAACTTCTATCCGCCGATTGTCCCTGATCGAATGAAAAAATAGCTGATCCACTTCAAACCCCATCTCCTCGAGTGCAATATATTGCGCCCAGATTTGATAGTAATATCCGCGGTAAATTGTTGAGAGCGAATACTTGCGTTCCACCAGTTTTCGCTCTTCAACAAAATATTGGTCTATTTTTCCATATATACCGAGTTGCTGTGAGACCACATAAGCTGCTGCAATCACTTTTTTACTTTGCTTGCGTTTATCGTGATCTACCCGGTCGTGTGCCGTTTTACCGCGCTGTTGCGGCTTCGCACTGTAAACGTCCTCATTGCTGTTATCAAACACCTGATGCAGGTAGATCGAATACGGACAAAAAACGAAGTCGTTCAGATACGATATAGGTAAAAAGAACTCCATAACGGTTAAACTTGTATATCAAAGAACGGAAAGGTGGGTTAAAAGGTTACGTTTTTAACAAAACTAACCTCTTGACTATTAGATCTATGAATTACTTTTATTTCATATTTGCTATTAACTTTACAAATATTGTAAGTTTAAATCTTTATCATTTGGACCGCTTTGAGCAACTCATAATGGAAGTGCTGCTCAACCATTTTCGTTGATTTTAATTTTACGCGATTGTATACTTCAAGGAGTTTTTGACTTGGGTATAATTTGTACCAAAAGGTCTTTCAAACTGAACTTCAGTCTACACTTTCTTGATCAATTAGTCTTTTAATCATGTTTCTTTTATGTATTGCACTGCACAAACTTCAACCATCCCTTATTCGTCTTATTCAACTTCAACTTCTTCCAATCGTCTCCATCGAATTCCTGAATTTGATTGACCCACTGCAACCCTTTTTTAGCAATGTGATAGGCTCCGTTGGCATCAGCATCTTTTGGAAGTGATGCATCCGCTTTTCGGCTGTCGTAAAACGTTCCTGAACTATTTTTTACAGGAGAAATTAAGTAATCTACTTCGCTGTTGGTAATGCTGTTTCGCATTTGCAAGGTCAGTCTAAACAAATGAATCAACTCCGCAAAGAAATCCTTATTGTCTTTTACTGAGATTTGATCTTTGAAGTCAGTGCCATCGCCATAAACAATTTCATGTTTTCCAAAAAAGTCTTCAAATGCCTCGGTAAGATTAATTTCTTGGTTATCCCACTGGTTGACTTTATCTGGGTTTCTGAATGTTTTAATTCTCTCGCCATAAGTGCAAACGGTCCACTCTGACCGTGTTCCTTCTGCTCTTGTAGTAAAATCATTGTAATCAAAGTCAAACTCAAAGTACCCTTGGTTTTTATTGTATCGAATGGATTTGAAGTGACTAAAGAAAGTCTTCGCTTTATTTACACTTTCGTATTTCACATGAAATAAATTGACAAACCCCGTCGTCGGATCAATCTTACTCGTATTCCATGCAGGGACGTAGAACAAGAACCCACTTTGTTTACCTATTTTCTGGAAGCTTTCAAATTTATTGGTCAGCTGTAAAGCATTATAAATCCCGGCGGGTTCATCCGGCTTTTTGTCTTTTAAAACAAGGTAATTGAGTTTGTCAATCAACATTTTCTCCAACTTTTGATAGACTTGTTTCTCCACTTTAAATCGACCGCGTTTAAAGCCCATGTTGAGGTCTTCCATCACAACAATCGCATTATGCTCAACCATCATTTTGGCTATTTTATGTACCACCTGTGAAATATATCCTTCTTTTAACTCTTTGATGGTTTCTACCGTTCCCCAATTTTTTCTTGCTTTATCGCGTTCTCGCTCTTTATCATCCAGCAACTGGTGATAGTTCGTGGTTATTGCGTGCTTTTTATTAACAATAGAGTTGAGTGTTTCCTGCTCGATAATATTCCCTTCTTGGTCAATCAGCGTCAGGTAAATCAAATGGCGTTCACCGCGATCCAGCCCAATGATATTCACATCGGGATTGTCCTTAAGATAGTCAAGTACTTCATTATTGATGTAGTCATTGCCTTTAGCTTTAAAATTCAGCGTAATGGGTACATGAAACTGAAATTTATCAACTGTATAGCGTTTGTCTTTTATTAGGTCAATATCTTTGCCTTGTTCATGAAATAAGCTATAATTATCCTTGAATTTTAAGTCTTCTTTCTTTAATCCACTTTCCTGAATTTGACCTTTGTAAAACTTATTCAGCCTTAAAACAGTTTCATCAGGCACTCTTTCAGTTTTTTTGTCGTCTTTATAAAATTTGCGGGCAACTTTAATGTTCTTTTTGTGAACTACTCTATTTTTATCTTGTATCGACTTCTTACGGTAAAACATTTCCGCTTCACCGTTGAGTTTATAAACGACATCTTTTAAATTTTGCTTTTCGAATAGCGCTTTCCAATACATCGTATGTAAATTCGGTTTGCCTTTGCTGTGCTTCGAAAAGTCTTTATTGTAGATTTCGAAAAGGTAGAGTTTGCCTTGATATATCCATTGATGAAGATGATCAAAAATAATCGCATCAT
>CAJXMN010000149.1 GCA_913056215.1 uncultured Flavobacteriales bacterium
TGGTATCCACCATACTAAAGTCAATGGTATTGGTAGCACAGCTATCACTAAAAGTAATGGAATGATTGGCTATCGCTGCGTTGATAAATGAGGGGAGACCTGCTCCTGTAGGTCTTCCAACATTTATGGAGTTGGGCTGAAAATTAACGTTTGGAACAGCATCATTTGGGTTATGCATGACGTGAAGTATTGTAGAAGTAGCATTCCCCGTTGACCAATATATTTTACCATCTGGAGCTCTTCTTGGATAAGCAATAGAATTTGGACTCCCCGTATTTGGAACCAACACTCCAGAATTGGAAACAGTTGTATTAGACCCAGCTTGTAAATCATATTGTACTATGCTGTTTGCAGGTAAAGCTCCTGGAAAACTTGTATACAAATATTGTCCGGATGGAGAAAACTCAGCGTATAAAAAATGATTAAACCAAAAAGAAGTAACACTATTTGGTGGAGCAAAATCCAGTATGTGGCTTACAAATCCATTACTTTTATCAAAAGTGAATAATTCCAATCGATTATTGGGGGAAACACCAAGTAAGTTATACAACACATGTGCAAACTTCGTACCGTCAGGTGAGAACCGTAATTGGCCAATGTCGTTTGCATTTACAGGTGTTGCTGAACTTCCGGAATAGGATACTACAGGAGAAACAGATACTCCATTATTTGTTACTTGTATTGATTGATATTCATTGTTGTTTCTGGCTCTAGAAACCACCCAATAATCGGTATTATTGGAATGTAAAGTCCCATCAATCGCAGGTGAAACGTCTGTTCGCAATAAACTGTCTTTAAAAGTAACTGCCCCTAAACCTCCATTAAAAGACATATTTATTTCAGCGTACTTTAGATCCCATTGCATTGTTAAGACATTACTGACTTCACAGTAGAAATAATAGTAAACTTCTGGTGAACAGGGTTTGGGAATGATCAATGTCATAGGTTGACTACCATAACCACTATTTGTAGGAATGTTAGTTAAAGCCCCATTTTGCATAGGGTTGTGAGATTGATCATACAAGACATGAGGATTACCATAGAACAGTAAATTTCCTTGTTTGTCAGAGATGCTCTGAGGCGAAAGGAGTCCGTTTAAACCACTGTTATTTAACACATTCGGGGTAAGGTTATTGAAATTCATACTGCAGGAATCTCCGAAATACCACCAATTGGCCACGCCTCCATTGGTTTGGGAAAATGCCGTGTTGAAAACGGCAAGCGCCAGAAAGACAAGTAGTACACTGCCTTTAAGTATGTTTTTATATGTTGGGGTCTTTAACATGGTACTATTATAAATCCTACTACTAATAAACGAAAAAAACATCGAATTGTTAGCCGAATCCAATTGAATTTCAAAAAGTTGCTGTTGTAGTACAGTGTATTCAGACTGCTTTGGTACGAAAGCATTTTTATTGGCTTACATGATTTATTTTGTCGTCACTCCTGAGAACGAAGCTTTGCGCAGTGATTCAGGAGTCTCCTTTTAAACTTTTTTGAAAGAGCAAAAAAGTTAGAAAAAACTCTTTGTGCTCTAGGAGGTGATTTCTTCTCCACTCTCGTTGCGAAGAACCATGTTATTTACTTCACCTACGTGCTTTGATGCCTAAGGGCATCGCAACTTCGGTGGTAAAAACATTATCACTGCCTAAAGCACGGTATCCGCCTGATTGGCGGATTTCGATTTTAGCAACTAGTGAAGAGATTCAAACTACGCTAACTGGTTGCACCAAGTTGGCAGTTTACTTAAATCAAGCCCTAAGGCTTGAACTTTCGGCATCGGATGGTTTTGGTAGAAATACCCATGAACGTAGCGTAACCGAACACGCTGTTTGAGCTCAGGCATCGGCTTTTTGTTAAAAAAGGCGCTCATGCCGTTTGCGAGTTCGGGTGAGGTAGTGGAGAGAATGGATGTATTTCAACAAAATCCAATACGCAGCCTTGAACTTTTGTTTCTTTTGTTTCAAGACAAAAGAAAAGCAGAATAAAGCCTTTTTAACCTTTTTTACTCATGAATTTCTATTTCTTGTAAGGTATTCGTGAGCTCGGCAAAGCCTCGGTTGTAGGAGCCCCGCACTAAGGTGCGAGGATCTAAGAACTTCTAAATCTCGCATTGGCTCAATTAAGAATTTCTAAGACAAAAAGGTAGAACCGAAGCGTGTAACGCTGGCCTCATGAGCACCTTTGAAATTGAATTTTTGCGAATAAAAACTTTTCTTGACTTTTTTCGGGGAGGAAAAAAGTAACAAAAAACTCCCTGTCTTTTGAGAGGTTCATCCCGGCATTATCATGACCGGGACCAGACTATTTGTTGGGCTCCATGTCGATCAAAGATCGATCTTGAGAATAAATCTCAAGACGTTGACCCTTGAGTTTTCTCTTTCCCAAAGAGAAAACATCAAGGATCGCAATTGCACCCACAAAAGTCTTTGAACTTATCAAAAGACGGTATCCGCCATAAGGGCGGATTTCGATTTTAGCACCATTTGAAGAATAGCAATAATTGTATCGAGAAATTGTTGAAATACCTCCCGATGCAATTCGATTTAGCCTTAGCCTCAACCTATGAAGAGAATTAGCTGCTTTATCAAAGAAGGATATGCCAACCTCCAAATCTTAGTGAATCTTAGCTGTTGGCGCTAGCCAATACTTAGATGAACTTAGACCCTCGTGACGAAGGAACGGGGCTTCCCAACCTCCCAACCTTAGATAAAAAGACCCTCGTGACCACAAAAACGGGGCCTCTAACAACTAAAGCTCCGTTTTATTCAATCCCAATTCTTCGAGTTTGAGTTGCCATTTCCAGGCAGATGACATCATATCGTCAATCGAGTACTGCGGTTCCCACCCCAATACGTTTTTGGCTTTTTCAGGTTTGGAATAGATGGACTCTACATCACCGGCACGTCTGGGTCCTACTTCGTAAGGGGCTTTTACTCCGGAGCTCTTTTCAAACGCGTTAATCGCTTCAAAAACAGATACACCATCACCGTTTCCTAGGTTGATGATGTCGAACTTCCCTTCCGTTTTTCCTTCCAATTGCAATTCAATTCCTTTGATGTGTGCGTGGGCAATATCTACCACGTGAATGTAATCCCGAATGCACGATCCATCTCGGGTATTCCAATCGCTTCCAAAAACTGTAAAATGCGGTCGTACCCCGGCTGCGGCCTGTGTTATTACGGGCACCAAGTTGTTGACCCGTTTTGAAGGCAATTCACCCAATTCACCGCTCGGATGCGCTCCTACCGGATTGAAATAACGCAAACAAATCACGTTTAAATCGTATACATCTGTCATGAAACGGTACATCACTTCACCGTTTTGCTTGCTGTAAGCATAAGGCGATTCGGCACGTTTCAACGGGGTGGCTTCAGTGACCGGCAAATCTTCCGGCTCCACATTTCCGTATACCGAGCAAGAAGAGGAGAAAATGATGTTTTTCACTCCAAACTCAAGGCACAATTTCCCGATGTTATTGGTTGCATTGTTGTTGTTGTCAAAGCAAAAATCAGGATGGGCCACACTGTCGGGCACAGATTTTAGCGCACCAAAGTGGATAACACCTTTGATATCGGTATGATCCGTAAATATTTTCCGTAAATCGGCTAAATTCCGCAAGTCTATTTCGTAATTTGGAATCTCTACACCGGTCAATGCTTCTATGCGCTCGTATGTTAGCGGAATGGAGTTGAAGTAATTATCTACGGAAACAACATCGAATCCTTTTTTGATGAGTTCTACGATGGTATGACTGCCGATGTAGCCTGCTCCACCTGTAATTAAAATCTTTGACATGGTTTTATTTTTAGTTCATGTCAATATTAATTAAATCGGCTTTCTTGGTGGGGTAGGAACACGAATTTTCTTCGGTTGACATGCATAACAGCAAGATGGCTACTTTTGCTAAATGAAGAAATGGATGACTGTAATTATAGGAATGTTAAGCATCACCTCGGGAATTGCTCAACATAGCACTACGTACTTAAACGATCTTTCCGCAGATTTGCTCTACGCCATCAAGGTAAATCAACCTTACGAAGAGTTCAAAGAAGCTTTGGAAGCGCACAGTTACGAAGCCATTAGCGATAGCCTTCAGTCGGATGCTCAGAAAAAGGCCTTTTGGATCAATGTGTACAATGCGTATACTCAAATTCGATTGGGGAAGGAACCACAAACCTATTCGAATCGATACCGGTTTTTTAAGAAAGATTTTATCTCACTAGGAGGTAAGGAGTTGTCGTTGAACGACATTGAACACCGTATCTTGCGAAGGCAGCACGCCTTGTTTGGAGGCGGATATTTTAGAAACCTCTTCAAAAAGAAATTCGCTAACGATTGGCAGGTAGACTCGCTGGATACTCGGATTCATTTTGCTTTGAATTGTGGAGCAGCTAGTTGTCCACCTATTGCTTTTTACGAGCCGGAAACCATCGATAAAGACTTGGACGCTGCTCGTTTGGCTTATTTATCGTCTGAAACAACGGTTGACACTGCGGAAAACGCAGTACGTGTCCCTAAAATACTCTCGTGGTACCGAGGCGATTTTGGAGGCAAAAAAGGGGTGCTGCAATTGTTGAAAGACCTTGAGGTAATCGAGAAAGACAATTCGTACAAATTGAAGTTTAAGGATTATAATTGGGAGATTGAGGAGAAGTATTTGGAGTAGGATAATGTACGATGTACGGAGTATCAAGTATGAAGAGTGCTTGGTATTGAATTGTTTAGAGGTTGAATCATTTAATCGTTGAGTTGTTGAGTTGTTAAGGCGTTAAGATGTTTAGTTGTTGAATCGTCCCGTTCCTACGTCACGAGGGTCTAAGGACTTCTAACCTTTCTCT
>CAJXMN010000150.1 GCA_913056215.1 uncultured Flavobacteriales bacterium
AAAGATTTGATCATTATTAGTGATGAAAAGCAAGGATAATGCAGCAAAAAGAGCAAGGGAGGAGCTTTCCTCATGGATAAATCAGCTGTTAGTTGTCCAAACGGAGATCTAAGACAATTGTGTGATCCCAATCGTAACAGGTTTCATCGCAATTTTCAAAAGACTCTGCAGACAATCGCTCTCCGTCAACAGCGATAATTGTATCTTGTCCTTCCAGGTAACGAGCAGTTGCTGAATAATCTTCATTAATAGGCATCAGGTAACTCTCTTCAGTAGAGTCCGTTGGAAAATTATCGATGATATCACCGTCATCGATATCCCCTTTGTAAAATGTGACTTCAACAGGTGAATCACTCTCGTTTTTAGAAAGCTGAAGTTTCACAAATAACTCTTCTGGTTTTTGTGTGTAGCAAGTAATGTCCTGGTCACATTCACCATTGCCAGTCGTTTTTCCACAACTGGAAACAATTAACACTGAAAAAATGGCTATAAGACTATAAAATATTCGCTTCATTATTCGTCATTTTTATTATTGAGGTAAATGGTTAACATTATGTCGATCATTCCATTGGGAATATTGTTTTGCTGATCAAACAGAAGGTATCCTGCAGAGAGGCGTGCATTTTTCATGTCCCATGCCAAACCCGCTCCAGGTGCGACCGTAAATCCATTTTTTAAACTCTCAGAGAGTCCGCGATAATTAGCATGCATATAACCTAGTTTGGCTTTGGCGTAAAGACCTATATGATTATTATAGTCTCCTTTAGCGTATTCCAGAAAATAGAGCTGCTTTTCAATATCAAGTGAAAACAACAGTACACGTTCCCGATATTGGTAAAAAAGGTTTTCTTCTTCCTGAATACGTACTTTTTTTAAATAGGGACGGAAACCTACATTGAAAGTGCTGCTAAAATCATAGCCCTTTTCTTCCAGTCCAACTCCAAAACTCATTATAATGTCCTGACCATTGAAATAAGGCTCTATATTTAACCCTACATTCGGCTGAAAATAGGACATTTTAAAAGGACTTACTGTATATATTTGTCCATGTGCTGTGTGAAGAATCAGCAAAATAATAGCACCTAAAATGGTAAAACTTCTTAACATATTATGATGTATTGGTCCAACAAAAGTATAAAAAAAAATCAGACACTCGAAGGACTAGCAAGAGACAAATGGTATCAGTTCATAACGGTCATTTCATTCAATTAAAATCGTAAAGTGTTTGTTTGAAGAGATTTAAGAAGGGTTGGATTACGGATGTTTTTCAATCTGTATAATGGCTAATGATTGCACTTCGGTAATGTAAATCAAGAAAAATTGCGTTCTTTCTTAATATTTTCGTAGGCTTCTTGTATGCGCTGAAACTTTTCTTTCGCACCCTTTTGATATTCATCTCCCATATTAGCAACTTTATCGGGATGATAGCGCACAGCCATCTTTCGATACGCTTTTTTAACTTCCTGGTCAGTAGCAGATTTGTCGATGCCTAAAATTTTATAATCACTCTCTGTATCGCGATGGAACATATTTTTAACACTCGTAAAGTCCATATCGGGTACGCCCATCATACGGGCTATGTGTTGAATGACATCCATTTCAGCTTTGGAAACATTGCCGTCGGCTTTAGCGATACCAAACAAATAGTGTAGTAACTGAACCCTGACTTCCGTGCGCATTCGTTGACGAATATCTTCACAAATTTGTTGGAGTGGTAATTCTTCCTCTTGATCAACGAATGACTTAAGTGTTTTTAGATGATTTTGACTGAATTGTGGTCCAAATTGCTGTTGTAAAAATGCCTTTACAAACTGAAGTTCAGATTTCATTACTTTGTCATCTGCTTTCATAATTGCAGCAGACAAAGCTAACAACATGGTAGGGAAGTCGTATCGTTGAGATTGCTGTTGATAAAAGTTAAAAATATCATCAGCTGAAGTAAAACGTTTTCCCTGGCCACCTTGCTGTTGATTCATATAACGGGCTGCACGTTGAAAATTGTCAATAAATGCGCCAATGAGAAAGCCGATAAAAGCTCCAAAAAAACGATAACCCGTAAGGTAAAAACCTAATCCGGCACCAATCCATTTAAAATATCCAGTCATATTAATTAAAAAGGGCGGAGCAATTGCCCCGCCCTCATTTTTCAGTTATACGAGTTCTATACTTCTGTTTACAAATTTGGTTAAGGCTTCACCTTTGAGCATACCTTGAGCTAACATCGCCAGGTCAGTCAACTGTTTGGCCTTATTTTCTTTCGCTGACTCCTCAGCCTTCAAAATTTCTGAAACTTTTGGGTGATTGCTGTTCACGACTAAATTATAGGTCTCAGGAAACGCACCCATAAATCCAGCACCCCCCATCTTTTGTTGTTCCTGCATACGACGAATAAATTCAGGCTGAGTCACAACAATCGGAGCTTCAGATTCTGACATGCTTTCAAATTGAATTTTGAATTTCTCTTTGTCCACAACGTTTTCAAAAAGAGGTTTGAGTGATTCCTGCTCTTCTTCAGAAAGCTTAGAAGGAATTTCTTCGTCTTTTTTAATCAGGTTATCCAGGGTGTCAGCATCAACGCGAGCAAAACTTACGTTATCAAATGTGGTTTCCATTTTCTGAATCCAGTGTGGAATAAGTGGACCTTGGAGTTCAAGCACTTTATACCCGCGATCATTGGCCGCTTCAACAAAACTATACTGTTCTTCTTTGTCGTTGGTGTACAGAAAAATTGTTTTATCATCCTTATCGGTCTGTGTTTTACCAACTTTTTCCTTGAATTCTTCAACGGTGTGAAAATCACCATCTGTATCCTGAACAAGGTGAAATGCTTTTGATTTTTCAGCAAACTTATCGTCGGACAGCATTCCATATTCAGAGAAAATTCGGAGATCTTTCCATTTCTTTTCAAAATCTTCACGGTCATTATTGAACATCTTACGCAGCTTGTCCGCTACTTTTTTCGTAATGTGAGAACTGATTTTCTTTACATTACTGTCACTTTGTAAGTACGAACGTGAAACATTTAAAGGAATATCTGGAGAATCAATTACACCATGCAAGAGTGTCAGAAATTCCGGAACAATTTCCTCCACGTTGTCCGTAATAAAAACCTGGTTGGAATACAATTGAATTTTATTGCGCTGAACTTCTACATTCTCCTTGATTTTAGGAAAGTATAAAATTCCTGTCAGATTAAACGGGTAGTCGACATTCAGGTGTATGTGGAATAAAGGCTCTTCAAAAGTTCCAGGGTATAATTCGCCATAGAAATTCTTATAATCTTCATCTTTTAATTCACTGGGCATAATTGTCCAGGGCGGTGTCGTGTTGTTTACCTGATCTGGAACTTCTTTGGAGATTTTTTTGACGTTACCTTCATCATCTTTTTCTCCAGAAGGATCGTCTTCTTCGATCGTTCGCGTTCCAAAAATAACTGGAATGGGCAAGAACTTACAATATTTATCGAGTATACCACGAATGCGGTTTTCTTCTAAAAATTCTTTAGAATCATCATTCATATGAAGAACGATGTCTGTTCCGCGCTGTGATTTATCAACTTCTTGGATGGTATACTCTGTGGTTCCATCACTTTTCCATTGTACTGGTTCAGCATCTTCATATCGAGCTAAGGTGTTTATTTCAACCTTATCGGCAACCATGAATGCAGAATAAAATCCAAGTCCAAAGTGACCAATAATTGATTCTTTATTATCCGAGTCCTTATACTTTTGAACGAACTCTTCTGCACCAGAAAATGCAATTTGATTGATGTACTTATCAATCTCTTCGGCTGTCATTCCGACACCATAATCACGAACGGTCAAGGTTCCAGCCTCCTTATCTAATAAAATTTCGACCTTTATATTGTCAATTTCTTTGTCGTATTCGCCATTTTTAGCCAATACACGTAATTTCTGAGATGCATCTACAGCGTTGGAGACCAGCTCACGCAAGAAGATCTCGTGATCGGAGTACAAGAACTTTTTGATGATCGGAAAGATGTTTTCCGTCTGAACATTAATATGACCTTTTTTCATTTGTAATACTTTTTAAGATGAACACGCCTTGTTAGTCAAGCATTGTGCCAATTCAATTGTTCTGCCAAATTGACAAGATACGTGTGTAATTCAATGGATCATAACTGCAATATGGTCAGGATTGTGACTCGTTTAATTTCGCTAATTTTGTAGTATGTGGATAACCGTAGCCATCATAACTATTATTGTCATACTAGTGATTATTTATTACTGGATTTATAACCAATTAATTGCAGCTAGAGAAACAGTAGCAGAAGCTTTTGCGACCATTGATGTTCAGTTAAAGAAGCGATTTGACCTGATCCCTGGATTGGTAGATATAACCAAGTCGTATAGTAAATATGAGTCTGAACTACTTTCAAAAGTAACGGAGTTGCGATCAACCGGATCGAGAGAAGATTTGATCCAACGCGAGAAGGAGGATGCTGGTCTAAATTTGATATCGAGCGCTATAAAAATGAGAGTGGAAGACTATCCAGATTTAAAAGCGAATAAGCAATTTAATAACCTTATGCGGGAACTGTCGAAAGTAGAGGATGAGCTGGCCATGAGTAGAAGGTATTACAATGGAGCTATTCGCGATTTTAACACTAAAATTGATATGTTTCCTCATGTCTTGGTATCAAGGTTTTTGAATTATAAAGAACAACCTTTCTACGAGGTTGAACCTTTTGAACGAGAACCACGAAAGCTATTTTTATGAAACGCTATTTGTTATTTTTTTCTGTATTCTTTTTCT
>CAJXMN010000151.1 GCA_913056215.1 uncultured Flavobacteriales bacterium
CAATTGATAACATTAGATGTGAAAGGAGTACAAGCTGGTATATACCTCCTAAATATACAAATTGATGGAGAGTTGACTCGAAAAAGTGTGGTGGTCAATAAATAATGTGTTCATTTATCAGTGAGTTTAGCGAAATGCGTTATCCGGATTGCAGTTCTTTCATACAACGTTTTTGCGCGGGGGGTGATCAACTTCTGGTTGGTTGTTAAATGTGGACCACTATTGATGCAAAATGCAGCCCCACTTTGTGAAGAGTTTGTTATTAAAGTGGTTTGTTTGATTCGTGAACCATTAAACAATATATTCAGTCACATTCACTTCATCTTCTTTTTCTCTTGCCTCCTGCGTTCTGCACGCGTCATTGGTTGCTGGCGTTTTTTTCGCTGACCAAAACGGAATGCTTCGACAAAAGGGAGTACGAATTGACCGATAAAGGTTCTTGGCATCTTTTCCTGATCTTCAACGCCGAGTTCGGGTTCTTTCTCATCTTTGGGGTAGTAGAAAAATCCAAAAATATGATCCCAAATCGTAAGTGTAGAGGCAAAGTTGACACCGTAGCGCATTGGTCCAGCCTTAGCGTGGTGCCAATAGTGGGTTTCGGGTGAAATAAAAATGTAATTGAACCAACGCGCATTAACTTTTACGTTACAGTGCGAGAAGAAAGTAAAAAACCAACCGATCCACAGGTAAATTACGATGAATTCAGCGGCCGAGAAATTCAGAAATAGGAAAGGCAGAAATAATAGCGGTTTGAAAACAATGTACTCCATCCAGTGGAAATGCCGTGTAGAGGCAAAACCGAGTTCTTCTTGCGCATGATGTATCTTATGAAAGTTCCAGAGAAAATCGACTCGGTGGAGTAAGAAGTGACCAAACCATTGCATGAAGTCCATGAGTAAAAATACGACGAAAAATTGCACAATAAATGGTGTGGATTTTAGGTCAAATAGCACCGGTGAGGCAATTCCTATGGCCTCGAGTCCGCCGCGGAACAAGTATTCGACAGTGGATGCGAGCGCGAAAAAACCAAATAGCAATAATAAGTAATCGATGAAAATGACATAAAAAAGATCCAGCCAGAATCCCTTTCTGGAGGTTACAGAGTACTTTTGTTTTTTTGGAAGTGCCAATTCCAGTATAAAAGTCAATAAACAAATCGCTGGGATAATATAATAGGGGTTGTCCCAGGCAGGACTGGCAATCTGCGTCGAGAAATTATCCTTAAACGCAGCAAAGTATTGCCCAAATAATTCAAATATATTTACATTTTCCATGGTTGTACAAAGGTATAAAGCTTCTCACTATTTAAAAAATATTTTTCTTGTGGAGCAGTGTTGCTCGACAAATCTTGGTGGGGAAATAATGAAAACTAACTTTCTATTAACAATGTTTCGTGATTTTTGGGCTAATTTTGGGCTAAAAAGATGAGACGAATCACTATCATATTGACAATCGCACTTTCTTCACAGCTCGTTTATGGATGGGGGGCGAATGGACACCGCGTAATCGGTGAGGTTGCACAGCAATACCTGACGGAAAAAGCACAGCAAGGAATTCAGGAGTTATTGAATGGACCGACACTCGCAGAGGTGAGTAATTGGATGGACAACATCAAGTCTAATGATACTTATGATTCGTTATATTCCTGGCATTATACGACCATACCGGATGGAAAAACGTACGATCAAGTTACTCCGAACGCGGAGGGAGATGTTATTCAGGGAATTCGTCATACGTTAGACCAATTATCGAATCCTACAGTGGCCAAAGAAGAGAAACGCAAAAACCTCATGATTTTGGTACATCTCGTAGGAGATCTTCATCAACCGCTACATGTGGGGGATGGAGAAGACCGCGGTGGAAATGACGTGCGCGTTAAATGGTTTGGGAAATCTACAAATCTTCATCGGGTATGGGATTCTGATATGATCGATAGCAAACAGTTGAGCTATACGGAACTGTCCCAATTTGTAACGAATGTCAATCAACAGGATAAAGCAAAATACGAACTGGGTGATATTGTAGATTGGGCGCACGAATGCGTGGGGATGCGTTCTGCTATATATGAGCTACCAGAAGATCGGAAATTAGGATATACCTATCGTTATGAACACTGGGATACGATGAAGCGTCAACTCTACAAAGGGGGAGTGCGTTTAGCTTATTTGCTGAATGAACTTTTCGCTTAGTCAAGTAGACCTAGACGGAACTGCACTTCAATATACGCTTGCTGTAATTGACGAATGAGGTCAATATATTCGATGCGTGCTTTTACATAGCGCATTTCTCTGGAATTCACTAAAAATAGTGAGCTTTCACCGTTTTTGAATTTTTGGCGTTCGGCCTGTAAGAGCTGTTTTGAACTTTCGACGATAGATTGATAGGTCTTGATTTGTTGGCCTAACGTGTTCCAGCTGTTGTAGGCTGCATTTAAACCGAAAGAAAGTTCGCGTTCCAACTGTTTGAGAGCGAGTTCTTGCTCCTGGAGTTGAATGTTGGCTTTTTGCAGTTGTCCGCGTTCTTTACGCAGAAAAATAGGCATTTTAAAAGTGAGTCCCCACGTGTAATTATTAATGGAATAACCTTGAATAAGATCACCGGCAATCGGTTCATTGATCGCGTTGTATTTCAAATCAAGTTGCGGTTTTAATCGTTCAACTGCGAGCTTTCGGTCAATTTCGAGTTGACTGACTTCTAACTCTTTTTTGAGCAGTGCAGGATGGTTTTTAATCAACGTATCCATTTGACTACCCAGTTCCAATTTGCTTTTCTCATCAATTACTCGTTCGGGAGCTGGCGGTTCAATGGTTGAGGCAATTGTTAACGGTTGTTGATCTTGATTCCATAAAAACACCTCCAGTTCAGCGGTGACATTTTCGTATTCGAGTCGTGCAGACTGCAGTAGGTTCTTCCTGTTTTGTAATTGAACGTAGGCCTCCACAGTATCGACATACGGTGATTCTCCAATTTGTGCTGAGGATTCAACAGCTTGGAAACGCACTTGTGCCAACTCTAAAGCCTCTTGATAAATGGTGTATTTCCGGGATGCAGCAAACCATTTCCAATAAGTATTCACCGCCTTTTTGAAGAGTTTATTCAATAATAACCGTCGCTCCTCAAGGGTGATGTTTTGATAAATTTGAGCGTTTCGCAAATCGGCGCGTCGTTGATCGATAAACAAATCCTGTCCAATCGGCACGGAAATACCTGCATAGACCAATCCATTATTCGGCGTAGTACGTTGAGGATTAATAAAATCACCATCAGTTTGTTCGAGTCCGGCCTGCATCTCGATACCAAACCAGGTAGGAACCTTCATCCCGGCATCAATAAGGTTGTAGTATTGCTTGTCATCAAAATATTTTTGACCAACATCCCCGTAGAGATAAGGGTCAAATGCGCCTTTTTTAGAAAGCAATTCGGCATCACCCAATTCCGCTTTTAATGCTGCTTGTCGGGCTACTGGATGGTACTCCCGAACGATCGTCATAAAGTCGGTAATCCCCATTTTTTGTACTTTAGCAGTGTCCTGAGCATGGGCAAACAAAGTGCATATCACGGCGAACAAACTAATACAATAGTTGAGATCATTTCTTTTTACCATGGTCCGCTTTTTCAGGTTTGTAATAATTAGGAGGGAAACCATTAAATTGGCGCCACAATTCATACCAGATTGGTACGTCTTGTAACAGGAGCATACTGTTGGCACCACCTCCTACGCTAAGAGCTTCTGGCCATGCATGATCGCTTTCATCGGGTTCAACTAAAACGCGAAATGTTCCATTGGGTTGTGCAAAACGATCAATGGCAAATACTGTACCTCCATATGTACCATAACTCGTATTCGGCCATCCAGAGAAAACGATGGCTGGCCATCCATCAAACTGTATGCGTACGTGCTGACCTTTCTGGATGAGGGGTAAATCAATGGGCTGTACATACATTTCTACGGCCAATTCTGCGTTAGCGGGCATTATACTAACAATGTGTTGCCCCTCCTTGATGATTTCGCCGAGCCCATTACTAATCGATTGGGTGATATATCCATTTTGCGGAGCAGTGACAAAATACATACCTCTTCGAATCGCGTAATTGGACAGCTTATTTTCGAGATCGCGCACTTGTTTGAGTGCACTCATTTGACTTGACTGCGTGTTGAATTTCTCAGCATTGACCTTGGCTATGCTGTTCTCATAGTCGTTTTGAATGCTATTGAGTTCGATTTCTGCATTGAGGACCTTGTTTCTTGAAGCGAGCAGTTTGTTTTGTTTGCTAATTTTCTCAGCCGTTGCCTTTTGTAATTTTAATTTCCGGTTCTCAAAATCCGTTTTCGATTTTAACCCTTGCTGATAGAGCGTGTCGTAGCGTTCAAACTGACGATCTGCTATTGTAGCGTTGATTTTAGCTGCTTGCAGTTCAATACTGTCGCTCTGTACCGTCAATTCTGCTTGTTGCAGTTTGTTGCGGGCTTGTTGCATCTTTAGCAACAATATAGATTGTAGGTTTTTAACCTGTCCCTCAAGTGCGGAAACTTTGTTTTCATAGGCATCCACTGATTGTTTAGAAGCATCTACCTGATCTGATGTCCGTTCGAGGAGTTGAGGATCAAAATATTGGTCTTTAATTTCAGTGATGCGAACGATCGTATCGCCTTTTTCTACATAGTCGCCCTCTTGTACAT
>CAJXMN010000152.1 GCA_913056215.1 uncultured Flavobacteriales bacterium
GGCTTTAATTGTGACGTCACCCAGCTTTGACCAGGAACGCCCTGCTGACCTGAAAGACAATTATGCTGATGCTCATACTTTATACATCGCTGAAGTGCTGGTCGATGAAAACTTTCGAGGTATGGGACTTGGTAAAGGCTTATTTGAAAAGTTTGAAGCTACCCTAAGTGCAGACATTACTCACGTTTTGCTTAGGGTGTGGAGCAAAAATGAAATCGCCTACAACCTTTATAAATCTTCCGGATTTGAGGACTGCGGCAGTATCATCCAACAAAAATTTAAACCTGTGACCAAAGCGCCTTTCGAAATGGAAAAACGCTATATGGTGAAGGCTTATTAATACTTACTATGAAAGAATTCAATATAAAAACCCCTCATCTTGCTCAGGGAACTCCAGAAGAAAAACGTCAGGAAATTCTTGAGTATTTCAACAGAACCTTTGAGCTGGATACTCAACTTTACAACACCTTAAAAGACGAAGACGCCTTTTATATGCGGGCAGATCCGCTTAGGCATCCTATCATTTTTTACTACGGTCATACTAGTGTGTTTTTCGTGAACAAACTGGTCCTGGCCGGACTATTGCCTGAGCATATCAATCCGCATTTCGAATCGATTTTTGCCATCGGCGTGGATGAGATGTCCTGGGACGATCTCAACGAAGAAAATTACGACTGGCCTACAGTAGCCGAAGTTAGAGAGTACCGCAAAACCGTTAAAGCTGAGATTAGTAAACTCATCAAAGCATTACCACTGGAGTTGCCTATTACCTGGGAAAATGCTTTTTGGCCTATCATCATGGGTATAGAACACCAGAATATTCATATCGAAACCTCATCGGTACTGATCCGGCAACTCCCAATTGAGAAATTACAACCCGGGATCTTTACCAACATCTGCGAAGAAGATCATGCTGTGGTCGCCAATGAATTGATTTCAGTTGATGGGTCTGAAGTTCAATTAGGAAAAAAACAAAACCACCCGCTTTACGGATGGGATTTGGAATACGGTAGTTTTGAAGAGCAAGTGGAAGATTTTAAAGCTTCTAAATATTTGGTCTCTAATGCTGAGTTTTTAGAATTTATCGAAGCGTATGGTTATAAAGACAAGCAGTGGTGGACCGAAGAAGGCTGGTCCTGGTGTACCTATAAAAAAGCCGAAAAGCCTCAATTTTGGATCAAAGAAAATAACGAGTATAAGCTTCGGTTAATGACTCAGGTGGTTCCTATGAAATGGAGCTTTCCGGCAGAAATCAACTATCTGGAAGCCAAGGCCTTTTGCAACTGGAAATCTGCTAAAACAGGTAAAAAACTCCGCTTGCCTACAGAAGCCGAATGGTATAAGTTAATCGAGATCAGCCAGGTAAAAGATGCTATCGAGTGGGATGTTGCTCCGGGTAACATTAACTTAGAACATTACAGCTCTTCCTGTCCGGTCGATCGTTTTGCCTTTGGAGATTTTTACGATCTTATGGGGAACGTCTGGCAATGGACCGAAACTCCGATTACAGGTTACCCAGGATTTAAAGTACACCCCTTATACGACGATTTTTCGACGCCGACCTTCGATGGTAAGCATAACATCATCAAAGGGGGCTCATGGATCTCTACGGGAAATGAAGCGACGCTGAATGCTCGCTATGCCTTTAGACGGCATTTCTATCAGCATGCTGGCTTTCGCTATGTCGAATCAGAATTTGAGCCTGAAATAAGAGTAGACAGTTACGAAACCGATGAAGAAGTCGCCATCTCCTGCGAAAAGAACTATGGAGACGACTATCTGGGCATGACCAAGTTGCCACTTCAGGTGTTAGACTTATTAAAAGAGAAGGTGGAAAACCCTTCAGAGAAGAAATTGCTGGACCTCAACTGCGACACCGGTCGTCTGGCCTTTGAAGCGACTCGCTATTTTAAGGAGGTGACGGCTATAGATGCCTCGGCAAGGTTTATCAGCCCGGCTATTGAATTGCAAAAGAATGGTTTGCTCAGGTATGTCATCAAAGATGAAGGCGAATTATCGGTATTTAAAGATGTCGTCCTCAAAGATTTGAAACTGGACAAGACTCTGGATCATCTTCAATTTATGCAGGACGATGTGATGAAACTCAAGCAGCGCTACAGGGGTTATGATGTGATCGTCGCCATGAATCTGCTGGAAGAGATTCGACAGCCCAAAGCAGTGTTGAGCAGGATCCACGAGCGATTAAACGCTGACGGGATGTTGATATTAGGCTCAACCTACGACTGGGAGTCGAGCATTAGCGAAGTGGAACACTGGCCTGGAGGCTTTAAGAAGGATGGAGAACCGGTCAAGTCGATTGACGGCATCACTGCTATTCTTGAGGAACACTTTAGCTTAGAAGCCGAGCCTGTGCAACTGACCTATACGATCCGACAGTCGAGCAGAAGCTTTGAAGTGAAAACGTCTGAGGTGAGTGTCTGGAAAAAGAAGGCTTAGTTGAGTAACAGGTAAAGAGCGATCAATGCAAGCACCAAAACTCACGGCTGTTTCTGTTTAAAGAGGAATTTCGAAAAAAAAATAACAGATATACCAAAACCAATAATAGCACCACTGAGAAAATTAGATTCTACGATTTCATAAGTTCTTATGAGTAGTCCTAATGCTGTGATACAAACTCCTAAAATTACATTTTGTAGTGTGGTCATTTAGTTAACTTGATTTATAAGTTGAAGGGAATGATTTAAAATTTCATCGTCTCGAACTTGAGTTGGTTTCACGTATGCTTCAGGAACAAACTCCTCACGAGGACTACCATCGATGTGTAAAGTTTTTTCAAAGGAGATGTTGAATCCATAATCATGATATTTAAAATCTATAGTTTTCATGCCTCCGGCAAGTCTCTCCATCTCAGTTCCTACAATGGTAGCTCTTCCCATCCCATCAAAACCAATGGCCATGCCTTCGCCCATACTGCCAGTCCATCTGTTGACTAATACATAAAGCGGTTTTGTATAAATAGGAGTTTTAGGTTCTACATATCCGTAGTAACTCTTATTTTGATCTTTATAGAGTTGGTAGGGTCGTTTTTCAGTTATAAATCTACCCATAATAGGTTCAGCGATGTGTGATGCTCCTCCGTCAACCGTATTACGCAAATCTATAATCATAGCTTTTGTGTCCAAAAGATCTTTCATTATTCGGTCAATTTCATCCACGAGCATATCCTGTCCCAGGGTATTGTTTATTCGTATGTAGCCGATATTATCCTTAAGTATCTTTGGGGTCAAAATAAATTTGACTGTTCTTAATTTTAATTTATCGAGATCAAAATCTAGCGTATCCCCTGTTTTAAGCAAAAGCTTCAAAACTCGTGGCTCATTTCGTTTTCCAGCTATAATCTTATTTGAAATCCAGTTCCTTATCTCTGGATCGTTTTTGTTATGACAACGGGTGGGAAAATTGTCGATTTTAGATTTAAAATCCTCTCCGTTAAACCTTAGGATCTCCGCTCCTATAATATTGACATTCAAGGTGTCTTTTAGCTGACTAGTCCTTACACTAGATATAACTGTTTTGTCATTGTTTGTTTTGACGTAAATAGGAGCGCTAAGTCGATAAGATTCCTTTGTATTAGTGTTCAAATGAACATGACTATCGTAAAATTCATTCAATAGGTATTCATAAAACTTAATGTGATCTCCGATAGTAAAAATACTTTTCGCCTGTTCTCGGTAACTGGCTTTTATGCAGTCAAAAACATCGCGTTTATCATCCAAATAGATATAATCCTCTTCTATAGCTGATATAAACTGATCAAACTCTTTAAGGTTTTGCTTCTGCTTTTTTTGAACTGTAGTTTGCTTGGAACTACAACCAGAGACTAGAACAACCAAAAAGAATAATAGGAGAAAAGATGTATTTTTCATAATATTAAGGTATTCCTTTCTATTTGATAAAGTTTTAATGTGGACTTTTTTTGAAGCTGCCACCTCCAGTAAGTCTAATCAAATCTTTATCATATGACTTAACCTTAATTACCATTTGTTGGTCTGAAATTATATTGGGACCAGAAGGTAGTAAGGTAATGTGGATGTATAGTGATGATGTGTGAGATAATTTGAACTCAAATTGTTCATAGCCAATAAACAGAATTCTATAGTTATGTTCATTGGAATTTCTTGATTTCATCATTGTAGCATAACCTTTATCATTTACCATGTATCCCTTATCATAATTGTAGGAGTCTGCTTCTGAAAGTATCATGGCTGGCAATGGCAAATCTTCATTTAGTCCATCTACTATTTTAAATTTTAATTGAATACTATCTGCTTTTTCTTTTTCAATAAATTCTTCTATCCTTATTTTACTTCGCTGTTTAGTCTGCCTTTGATCAAAATTTAAAATAATTTGATCTTTCTTTAAAACATAGCTCCCTTTCCCTTTATCTTCAAGGCCTAAACATCCATGTGTGGTGTATAAAAATGTTGAATTTTCCAGGAATTCAATACAGGTTGATGAATATCCAATATTGTATGATTTACAGAATTTTCCTTGAATATCACTTTGAGAATAGGAAATTAAGCAGATCAGAATATTGATAAATAGTAGAAAGTGTTTCATTTTGAGGTTAGCTAAACTTATCTGATAAAGATACACGTTTATTCTCAACCGATATTTAAACTAATAAGAATCTTT
>CAJXMN010000153.1 GCA_913056215.1 uncultured Flavobacteriales bacterium
ACCAGCTTTCGCGGCGGAAGCCCTGATGGAAGCGGCAAGTGAAGGAATAAATGTACAGGATTGCGTTACAGAAGGTATACCTGTTAAGGATATGACGCGTGTCAAAGAATACATTAAAGCATTCGATTGTACGCTCATAGGACCAAACTGCCCTGGAGTTATTACACCAGGAGAAGCAAAAGTGGGTATCATGCCCGGATTTGTTTTCAAAAAAGGAAAAATAGGTATCGTTTCAAAGTCTGGAACACTGACGTATGAAGCTGCCGATCAAGTGGCCAAAGCTGGGCTCGGAATCACCACTGCTATAGGTATTGGTGGCGACCCAATTATTGGTACAACTACCCAGGAAGCAGTAGAAATGTTGATGGCTGATCCCGAAACTGAAGGCATCGTAATGATTGGAGAAATAGGCGGTAACCTAGAAGCTAACGCTGCAAAATGGGTCAAAGAAAATGGAACAAAACCAGTAGTTGGATTTATTGCTGGTGAAACAGCTCCTAAAGGTCGAACAATGGGACACGCTGGTGCAATCGTTGGAGGAAGCGATGATACTGCAGAAGCTAAAAAGAAAATCCTAGGAGAATGTGGAATTCACGTCGTTGATTCACCGGCTCAGATTGGTCATAAAATGGCTGAAGCACTAGGTACAAAAGTAGGTTAGATACATTTAATATATTGATAAAAGGAGCTGCTCATTTCGGCTCCTTTTTTTGTTGGTAACAATTATTAAGAGCGAACTGATATGGAATTAAAAGACAAAATAATACTCATCACCGGAGGAAATTCCGGGCTCGGTAAAGCAACTGCCGAAACAATGATTCAAAAAGGAGCTGAGGTAATTATAACCGGTCGCGACCAAGCTAAAACTTCAGCAGTAGCCCAAGAAATTGGTGCAATTCCTTTCCACTGTGATGTAACGGACGACAATGCAATTGATGAATTATATGCATTTATCCTGAAAAAGTATCAAAAATTAGACGTCCTGGTCAACAACGCTGGAATTGGTCGAAGAAAAGAATTGACAGAGATGACACGAGAGGATATGAAAGCTGTCTATGAAGTTAATGTCTTCGGAGCAGCAATGGTAGCTAAGGGTGCTGCAAAAATATTCAAAAAGCAAAGCCAAGGTAATATTGTCAACATCGCGTCGACAGCAGCACTTAAAGGGTACCCCACCGGTAGTATTTACAGTGCATCGAAATTTGCTTTGCGTGGCATGACACAATGTTGGCAAGGCGAATTGCGTAAAGATAATATACGCGTTATCCAGGTAAATCCAAGTGAGGTTCCTACCGCTTTTGGCGACGAAGAAAATCGTGAAGAACGACCATTGGAAGATAAAAAGTTGACACCTTTTGAAATTGCACATACTATTGTAAGTACGCTGGAAATGGACGATCGCGGTTATATACCCGAGGTGACTGTTCATGCGACCAACCCTTTTTAAGAAATTGAAAGATTTGTATTGCAGACATGGAAAATGAACAATGGTTTGTCGTTTACACGCGTTTCAATACGGAAAAAAAACTTCAATCCTCCCTTGAAAATGCTGGTTACACCACATTTCTTCCAATTTATACTACATTGAGACAGTGGAGCGATCGAAAGAAAAAGGTGAGTTTACCACTTATTCGCAGTGTGATTTTCGTCAAATTGAAACAAAGTAAATTAAACGACCTTTACCAATTTACCTATGTCCAAGGTATACTTAAAGAACATGGAGAACCCGGTACTGTTCGACAACAGGAAATAGACAATTTAGCGATCATCGCTAAAGAATGGAGTGGTGAAAAAGTTAAAACTAATAAAAGGATTTCTCTCGAATCTGGTGATGCTGTAAAGGTCAAACGAGGACCTTTCGAAGGTGTATTTGGGGAATTGATTACCGTCAAAGGAAAACATCGCGTCGTTGTTAAGCTTCGATCTATGCAGGTGGAGTTCGTGATCGACGTTCCCAAAAGTGCCGTAATTAAGGAAAAGTCTCAGTGATTTTATAGTGAACAATTTCTGGGAATATTCGTTATAGTTAGCACTATACCTTACTATTAATGAGTTTTATCAGTCGTTTAAATGACAAAAATTATTGCTATTACAAAGTATAAAATCCAACTTTGTAGGCACCAAATTTAAAATAATAACTATTTTGCGTTTATGTTAAACTTTGAAAATACTGAAATTGCTTTTGCTTCGAAATCTAATGCTGCCCTGCGCAAGGCAAAAGCTCTTTATTCTTTAGTTGCTCGATCGTGGGTTGTCGACATAGGAAAGCACGTCCTCAATTTCTTGTTATTTATCCGTTTTCCCCTTAGGCCATTTGTAAAACCGACCATATTCGAAGTATTCGCTGGCGGCGAAACAATTGACGATTGTAATGATCGCATTGCAAGTCTCGACAAATATGGTATAGGATCCATTCTGGATTATTCCGTTGAAGGAAGTGCAGAAGAGGAACTGCTCGACAAAACAGCGGATATGATCATTAAAACGATTATAAAAGCGGAAAATACGAAAGCTATTCCATTCGCAGTTTTTAAAGTTTCGGGTATTGCCAGCGACCGTATTTTGGAGCGTAAAAGTTGGCACGAAGCGGAAATGAATGATGAAGAGCACGAAGAATGGGAACGTGTCAAGCAAAGAATGCAAAAAGTAGCTTCTAAGGCTCATGAGAAAAAAGTTCCATTGTACGTGGATGCCGAAGATTACTCCTTTCAGCCGGCAATCGACGATTTAGTATGGAAAATGATGTTGAAGTATAATAAAAAGCGCGCCTATGTGTACAACACCATTCAAGCCTATAGAACTGATCGATATGAATTCCTTCAAAAGGCACATGAAGATGCTGTGGGTGAGGGAATAATCTATGGTTTAAAGCTCGTTCGGGGAGCATATATGGAACGTGAACGCGAGTTAGCCAAAGAGAGAGGTTACCCCTCCCCTATTCATAAGAATAAAGATGCTACCGATAAATGTTTTAATGACTGTCTGCGTTACATCGTAAAACACATCAAAGATTTCGAGCTTTGCAACGGAACACACAACGAAGAAAGTACATACTTGCTGACTGAATTGATGGAAAAGTACGATATTCAGAAAGATGACTACCGTGTATATAGTGCACAGCTCTTGGGTATGAGTGACCATATTTCTTACAACCTGGCACACAATAATTACAATGTAGCCAAGTATGTTCCATTCGGTCCTGTACGCGAAATGATGCCTTACTTAATTCGACGTGCTCAGGAAAATTCTAGTGCTAAAGGCCAGACTGGTCGGGAGCTAAAACTCATCAACCACGAATTGAAAGAGCGGCGTAAAGCCAAAAGAAAAGGTGAAAGACAATCCGAACTAAGTACAGATAAAGCCAACAAGAAAATGGAAGACCGCAAATGATTTACCGTGTTTAATGAATATAAGAACCCTCTATCTCCACTCCTTAATCCTTTTTCTCGGCGCTTGTTCCTTAGGCAAAAGCTTCAGTGATTCTGATGCTGTATACGAGTTTCCCGATAAGCACTCCCAATTTCCGGGTGGACCCGATAAGTTGAGCCGCTATATCAACAGCCATGTAAATTACCCTGAAGTCGCGCAGCAAAAAGGAGTACAAGGCAAGGTTTACGTTGCTTTTATCGTTGAAAAAGATGGTAGCATCAGTAATGTCGAAATTGTTCGCGGGGTTTCTGCATCTATCAACCAGGAAGCTATGCGCGTTATTCGTTCTATGCCCAAATGGAATCCCGCGCTAAAAGATGGATTAATTGTACGATCGCGTGCTCGCGTACCCATTAACTTTAAATTGGAATAATACGGGTTAGCCTGAACAAAAGGGACAAGCACAGGGTAGCAATTACTTTTATTCATATTTTTTCCTAAAATAACCTTGTATAATCCATTGATTTTATATTTTTGCACACCGCAACGATAAAAGTTGTTCGTTATTTGAAATTATAGTTAAGCTTAATAGTACTTTAAAAACGTTTTAAAGTATTATCTTGTTTTATTCTGCTGTAGCATTTTTTTATTTGCTGTATCAATAACCTAAGACATGAGAGCGTTGATCAAATTTCCACCTTTGATAGGTGTTTGACACACGCTTTAAATAATAAAACGGTGAGGTGGGTGAGTGGCTTAAACCACATGTTTGCTAAACATGCGTACGTTAACGCGTACCGGGGGTTCGAATCCCCCTCTCACCGCAAACGGTAACCCTTAAGATACACTGGGGATGAGAACCCAGCGGAGTTCGAACCGGAACGAAATGAAGTGCAGTGGAGCTCAATGACCAATGCGAGTTAACCGGAGTGCAACGGAGCTCAACGACTGAAAGGAGTTAATCCCCCTCTCACGATATTAGGTTTATAAAGAAGGAAGTCATTTTGCGATAAGCACCTGGTGCGGTTACAGATCGTAACGGAACGACTTGTTATATAGCTTTCTATAAATATTTACGCTTTTTTATAGGATTTTTCATTGCTCAGCGTAAAAAGCTTGTTATCTTTGCATCCGCATTCGAGTTGAGAACGATCACTCGCTATTGAAATAAAAAACGAACTCATTATAGTTCGGGGTGTAGCGTAGCCCGGTCATCGCGCCTGCTTTGGGAGCAGGAGGTCGCAGGTTCGAATCCTGCCACCCCGAC
>CAJXMN010000154.1 GCA_913056215.1 uncultured Flavobacteriales bacterium
TGCCCGATCCTTGTATTTGCAGGTCAATTGAATTGCAGTCAAGTGATTGTACCGTGGCTGTGGCGCAGTCTGATACACTCCGCCAGGGATTTCCCGTAGTGGTGCCCGTTCCGCTGCCGGGACTTGGGCGCAAATTGGAAAATTGGGTTACCAACTTATGTCGTAAAAACTAACGTAATCGTGAGAGATACAATTTCATCTTGTTCAAGATAAACATTAAATGAATATGCATACTTTACGAGGAATAGCTCAAAATGCTTTATTTACTTTTTCGCATTGCTCCAAAAAGTAACAAAAAGATCTAGCGCTTAATAGTTGATCTCGTTTGCACTCCTGAAAATTGATGATGGCGATGATCTCCTCCGTCAGGCTCCGGAGCTTTCACCATCATTAACTATTTCCAGTTCGTTGCTCCTTCGATCAACGATAATGCGCTTAACTCAACCTCTGCATTCAGGGTGGAATCAATCAGTTCTGCCTCCTATTCCGAGTTTATTTGGAAGCAGAAAATAGAAAGGCCCTTTGCTTTACATTTAGTAATAGCCGTCAAGTCAAAATATTTTTCTCACAGACTTAACGTCTTAGCTTGGCAACCCAATTAAAAAGATCCCCTGATTCGAACCGCAATCTATTGTTCCCTGTAATGTCCAGAGGTTGGCCGGAGCATTTCCGTTCATCTGAATGTCGTAGTTAAACGCTACATTATAATTGTAGCCATTATTACAACTACTCTGCGCAGGAACATTGTCCGTAAGTTCGATCGATACGTCCACACTGTAGTTTTGACCTGAAGCCGCGTTTACAGTGGTGGAGTAATTGATCGTTTGGGCGCTTACGTCTACTGTGGAAAATACTAAAAAAGAAATTACACCGGTTAAGGTGATTAAGTTCAATCGTTTCATAAATACTTGTTTTAAATGCAGTTATATTATAAATCTACCCCCCCAGTTTTGGAATTCCAAATTTTTTGGTGGTTTTTTTTCTATTTCATATCGCATTTTAAAATAATTCCGCCTTTGTACGGGCGTATTGCAATACGCCCGTACAAAGGCGGAGATCAAAAAGGCCGAGATCAAGGGAGCGGAGATCACGAGAAAATGGTAGGCTTTGTAAAGATTACTTCGACTGATCTTTTTTCTTCACCATTGTCAAAATCGTTGCAAAACCAACCAGTGGCTCTTCTGGATCTTCATCCAGCATTTCCACATACCACTTCACAATTCCGCGTTTAATTTTTGTTTTTGGGTCGTCTTCTTTTTCTGTTACATCAGTTGGCGTCATCTCTTTACACGTAAAACGTACATGCATTTTGGCCCCTGCATAAACGGGTTTTGTGAATCGCAGATTGTCAATTCCATAGTTCAACAAGACCGGATTCATGTCGTAACTATCCACAAACAATCCTGCAGCGGCACTCATTAAGAAATAACCATGTGCAACTTGTTCATCGAACATGGTTCCTTCAAAATTCGTATCTCTTTTATGTGCATAAAAATTATCTCCTGATAATGCCGCAAATTGGTCAATATCATCAGCAGTGATTTCTCTTGCCTCTGTAATCAATTGATCCCCCACGTTCAATTCTTCAAAATACTTTTTGAATGGATGCTCATCCGTGATGTTTCCTTGTGCTCCTTGTTGATATACTTGCGTAATCTCGGTAATCGTTGTTGGATGACCTTGAATGGCTGTACGCTGTAAATAATGCAAAATTCCGCGTTTACCGCCCATTTCTTCGCCACCTCCGGCGCGACCTGGTCCACCGTGGGTCAATAATGGTAATGGAGAACCATGACCCGTACTTTCTTTGGCACACTGCTCATTGAGTACGAGAATTCTACCGTGCATGTGTGCGGCATTCACTGTGTATTCGCGCGCAATTTTGTCATCTCCTGTTACAATAGATGAAACCAAAGAGCCTTTCCCCATTTCAGAAAGCTGAATGGCTTCTTCGAGATCATCGTATCCCATCAACGTTGAAACAGGTCCAAATGCTTCTACATTATGAACGTCCGTATTCTTGTATGGATCATCATTGACGAATAAGACTGGTGAGAAAAACGCTCCTTTTTGGCGATCGGCACCTACGACATCAAAATCGTCCATATTTCCATGTACAATTTCTTGCGATTTAGCGAGCTGGTTGACACTTTCGCGCACGCGCTCCACCTGGAGTTGTGTAGCCAAAGCTCCCATACGGACACCTTCCTGAGAAGGATCACCGATAGTCGTTTTTGCCAGTCGTGCTGAAATTGCCTTTTGTGCGTCTTCCATCAAGTTATTAGGGACAAAAATCCTTCTGATCGCCGTACATTTCTGTCCAGCTTTCACGGTCATTTCTTTCGTCACTTCTTTCACAAAAAGGTCAAATTCAGCGGTGCCGGGCACAGCGTCTGGTCCAAGCACGGTAGCATTCAATGAGTCTGCCTCTAAATTAAACGGTACAGATTCCTCGAGAATGTGCTCATTTGATTTCAATTTTTTACCTGTAGAAGCCGATCCGGTAAAGGTTACGACGTCCTGGTTAATCGTATGATCGATAATTCCGCGACCCAAACCGCAGACGAGTTGCAGGCTTCCTTCGGGCAATATTTTGGATGCAATAATGTCTTTTACCATCAACTCGGTGAGGTAACATGTGTATTCAGAAGGTTTAACGACTGTGGGGACACCAGCCATCAAATTCACAGCGATTTTCTCGAGCATTCCCCAGATCGGAAAATTAAAGGCATTGATATGAACGGCAACCCCTCTTTTTGGCACCATAATGTGATGACCGATAAAAGTGCCGTTCTTAGACAATGGAGCTGCTTCTCCATCCACATAATAAGGTAAGTCAGGAAATTGTCGCCGCAACGACGCATTGGCAAATAAATTTCCGATTCCTCCGTCGATATCAATCCAGGAATCCACTTTGGTCGCTCCTGTGGCTGTACTGAGTTGGTAATATTTGTCTTTAATACTAAACAGGTGCAGGGCCAGCGCTTTCACCATTCGACCGCGTTCCGGAAAGGTCATTTTGCGCAGTTTTTCCCCGCCCGTTGAACGACCGTAAGCTAAAATGCGTTCGTAATCCAGTCCTTTTGAAGATGCTTCAGCGAATTGTTCTCCTGTGATTGCGTTGAAGAGCGGTGTTTCGACGCCTTCGCCGCTGACCCACTCTCCACACACGTAGTTTTGTATTTTTTGCATAGTTCTTAGAAATTCTATTTGAGTAGCTAAGATAATGATGTTTGGGGAATCTTGAATGGTGAACCGTAGAATGTTGAGTTTTGAAGACCCGCTAAAGTAAATTTATGACTTAAATTAACCGCAAAGTGCGCAAAGGTGGCGCAAAGGACGCGGAGGAGTTAACTATTGCACTGATCAATGTTCACTTATTACTATTTTAAGCAGAAAGAATGCAAGGGTTAACCGCAACGAGCGGGAAAAGTTTGCAAGATCAAAGGTTAAGTTACACCATGAAGATTAGTATTCAGGTAGATTTTGAACTTTTTAAAGATCTGAATTTAAGTGGTATAAAATTTTGTTAACTTCGTTTTCTCACAATTAAGTTTTAGGAATGACAAAAATATTGAACATAAGGGTTGGTGTTTTTGCTACATTAATTTTATCCGTCTTAATTTCTTGTTCCCAAACACTTTTTACATCAAATAAAGATTATCAAAAGTTTGATTTAAGAATTATCGATAGTAAGAAAGACTCGGTATTATTCAAACCGTATTCAGATTCGTGGCGAGTATTAAAACGGTTGGATGGATCAAAGAATTATGAGGGTACAAAATATCCAAGAACAGTTTCTCCGGAAGGATACGACAATTACAAATCAAAGTTTAAAAATAATACTTCCAACCTATGGACAATCCTTCATCCACACATCATGAATGGTTCTGTAACTGTTTATTCTGGTTTCAACCCCAAAGATCCCTACATGAAGGATCATGGGAGACTTCATTATCCCATAACCCCAAAAGATAGTGATGAACAAAGTTTTTTCTCAGATTCTATCTACAAAGAATCTTTATCTAATTACTTAGGTCAGTTTGGTCCAAGGCCTGATGTACCTTTTTCAAATATGTATGGTCAAGATTCTGTAGGTACAGATGGCAACAAGGTTTATCCTCCAAGGGGCTATTACTGGTATACCGATAAAGACATAACACGTTATTATCTGAGAGAGGCTGTTTTGCTCAAGAAAAACGGGGAGGTGAAAAAGCGCATTATAGAATCAATAGCGCCTGTAAAAGACATGAGCAGGAGAGATAAAAATCCAGATTACAAGGAACTGTTTTGGCTGGACTTTGATGAATTGAAGCCAATTTTGGACACGACCTATTATTTAGATCATGACGGCAATGTCGAGTCTTATTTGGATTATTTTGAAAAAAGAAAATTCAAAACGGATTCATTGATAGAAGATGGGAAAAGTATTCAATGAAGGAAAAAATAGCAGCTGATATTTGGCGATTGAGTAACTATAAACTACTGATTCT
>CAJXMN010000155.1 GCA_913056215.1 uncultured Flavobacteriales bacterium
GCTTACGCCTGATGTGGATAATCCCAAAAAAGAAATTGCACCGAGGAAGGTGATTAAGTTCCATCGTTTCATAAATACTTGCTTTAAATGGTGTTAGAACACAAATCTACCCCCCCCCAGTTTTGGAATTCCAAATTTTTTGGTGGTTTTTTTCGAAAAGTGATAAGCTGATGGGCAGCTTTTTTATCGCTTTATAAGCTCATCAATACCCTCCATAATACCTTCTGAGGAACCATTCAAGCGCAAACAAGGAAACCACGATTGCAAACAGCCATAAATAATCAATGAGCTTATTATAGGCATGCGTCTCATAAGCTACTGGCGCAATATCTTCACGTTGCTGAATGGCATCGATTACGGCATTGGCACGATCCACCGTTACAAATTCACCACCGCCGTTTTGAGCCATCTGATACAACAATTGATGGTTAGCCCGTGTTGTTTGCTTCTCGATCTCCACAGCATTCACAGCGAATGAGCCCGATTTTTCAAACGTTTCATCATTGTAGGAAGTTTTAGCATTCCAGGTGTAACGTCCGTAGTCGAGTTTACCCAGGGACAATTTGTAATTGTCTTCTTGTGCTAAAAAAGAATAATCGTATTCATTCCCTGCATCATCTTTGAGTTGTAAATCAATGGTCGGTGTTGTGATCGGTTCTAAATTAGCATTGTAAAAACGAGCCTTGAGTACTATTTTATCCGCAGTTGTTGTCTGCTCTGGGATCTCAATACGCAAACGTGAGGTATTCTCTTTGAGAATCAAGTACTGCACCGTTTTCTGAATAATAGCATCAACTGCCTCATGATTTGACTCCGACTGATAATTCCCCATTCTCCATCTCCAGATACCATTACCGTAAGTGCACGCATATTTCTCATTATGCTTGCCAAAAAAGTAAAGCGGCTCTGGTTTAGTAACATTACCTACCGTTTGATAACCGAGAATTGATGAGGACTGCGTGTATTTTAGTTCTCCATAATGCGATTGCAGTGGTGGTAAATCATTGAGTACTCGTGCTTGTTGCTTATTGACTTCAAATAGATTAAAAGCGCTGTTTAATGATAAGCTGACATCATCACTTTCACCCGTTGTACGCAAAGTTGTAGCCAAATCTAAATGATCGAGGGTTTGCTGGTCGGTTGCCGGGCCAATAATGTACCAAAACGGTTTTTTAGTATTCATCAGTCGCCGTTGAGCATTTGTAATTCTACTAACACCGGGATTATGCCATATCACCAAATCAAATTTTTCAATATTATCAGGTAACGATGAGACAGCTGTCACCTCCAGATCAAGATTATTTTCCGACTGAAGAGCAGAGCGAATGGCGCCCACATCGGGATGGAGTCCTTCATAAGCTAACAGTACTTCACTGCGATCGTCCAGCACTTCTATAAAAAATCGCGCTGTATTATTCGCAATATTCGATTCATTTTTATGCTGATTGATGGTCAGTCGGTATTCATGAATTCCCACTTCACTTGCGGATACTACAAATTTAGTTTTCAATAAACTTTGCTGAACAGAATCGTGTCGCAATTCGCGTTCTTCTATCAATTCACCATCTTCATAGAGATTTAATTTTAATTTCTCTCCGGGTAGTTTAACGCCTTCAATAGTTGCTTCAACGGGAAAATCGTTATCCAGAAATGCGATATCATTCGCTTCGACGTTACTTATTTTTTGATCCGTCCGCATTGTCGTGTCACCGACTCCTATCGTATAGATGGGAACATTATTAAATTTATCAGTAACCATGACAGGATTTGACCCCTCATTATAATTACCGTCCGAAAACAAAATTAACGCACCAATATTTCGACCGTAGTAATTATCATAGACCCGGTTCAAGGGACTGGAAAGGTTAGTTTTACTATTTTTAAAACTCTCTCTATTAACACTTTCTATCTGATCATCTAAAGAAAATTTTAACGACTGGTAATTAGCAGAAAGTGCACGCTCCATTTCGTTCATAAAATTTGATGCTGCAGACGGAACACCAGCACTGTCTTTATAATTGAGCATCGAGGACGAGTTGTCCATCACAGTAATAATCATCGGATCATCCGTCGTGGTAGTCGTGCTTTTTATTAAGATATGAGCAAACAATATCCCAAGAAGAACGAGTCCTAACCATCGTAGTGACATGAGCGTTATTCGAATGCTACTTTTCAGTTCTTTCAGCCAACCTTTACGCTTATAGAACAATACAGTAAGCAAAGCTGCCAACAAGGCCCATAAGATGACTCCCCAAATCGGTATTTCACTTATTATTCCGGACATCATCAATTATGTTTTCATTACGCTTTTCCTTCGAGATAATCGGAAAGGTAAGAAAAATAAGGCGATAACTGACCATCGAGCGTTGTTTCAGATCCGCGTGCTATAATAGCTGTCGGATCATCAGAAAGCAAAGCAGGTAAAATATGTTTGATGAGCTCATTGCCAAAATCTTCAGAGGCATCTTTCGGTAATTCACAAGGTAAATTATCGACCGCCATAACAGCAATGGCATTTGCTTTATTGTAATCCGTTTCTTTTTCAGTTTCAGGATCATAACCGTATATTGGATCAGCTATCGTACTCGGGCGGATCGTACAAGCTACGGGCCCATCAATATCACAAGAAATATCAGCCACTACATTTGTTCGTATGCTGGGTGACTTGAGATCTTCCCGCGTAAATAAATAAGGAGAACCTTCTTTCCAGAAATGGCAGGCGATAAACATATCGGCATGTTCTAAATATTCCGGAAAGGTCGAAACATGACCAGCGCCATCGTTAAAGTAGGCCTTTTTGTCAAATGGTTTCCCATCAGCTCTTGCCACATAATCTTCCAGATTGAGGTGTGTGTAGACCGGCTCTTCGAAGTTTTCGCCTGTAAACTCTTCAGGTGTAACTTCTTTAATAGGCAACAAGTCAATAATTTCGCGTGCTCCGTGCCCCACTCTTCCGAATCCAGTCATAACGATCTTGGTATCATTCGGGAGTTGCACTTTATTGAGTTCTCCTTCCATCTCTTTGCGATCCTCACATTCATGGGCTGGTTTAAGGTCAAACAAATTATTTTTTAATCCGTAGGTACGAAATCCATTATAGCAACCGACGATCCCTGCATACCGGCCAAAACCAATTAACCGCGCACCACTTTGCTTGGTAAGCACTTCGTAATCGGTCAATTGTATGCGTTTATCTACAACTGCTTTGAGCAAATCGCGGTTATAGGGTTGCTTTTTAATGGTATGTGAAAAGAAGAAAAATTGCTTATCCGGAATGAGGTCTTCAATATTCACCTCTTTAACCCCCATTATGACATCACAGTGATCAATGCTTTTCACAACTTTAATACCTTGTTGGCGATAACTATCATCAGGAAATGCGCGAATGGGGCTCTCTTGCACGTGTATTTCCACATTGGGGTATTGTTCCTCGACTAAACGACATTGACCAGGTGTCAATGGAACGCGTTTATCTGGTGGAGTCTTTCCTTCTCGAATGATGCCTATTGTTGTTGTCATACCCTGAAATTTTTACAAAAATAGAAGAAAAACTACAGCTGAATAACAGTTGTACCAAAAAGTAACAAACCGTACCTTATTCGTTGAAAATTAATCGATCGCTGCGTCTTCAATCTTCTTTTGTAATTCTTTTTTATCTGATGTTATATTATTGAATTTATAGGAAAGTGTGAGGTACAAGCGTCGGGTTGTCCATTTATATCTAGTGGTCTGACGCACGTCGTTATCATTGATTTCAAAATAAAATCCTTTTTGGTTGAAAATATCGGTAATTCGCACTCCAAGGTTTAATTTTTTGTCAAGCAACTGACGGGAGAATCCAACATCAATACCGGGATTTCGCTGGTAGACTCCCTGAACGGTATATCGTGGAGCGATATATTGTGCATTCACCTGTATGGATGTCGTTTTATCAAAAAAGTAAAAAGTACTGTTGAGTTTAGCATCCCAGCTAATTCCTCGATTATTTAAATTCGTCCCATTGATCGTGGCCGACAACCTTCTTTCGTAAGCATTAATAGATAACGAATTTGTCCACCAGTCAAAAGGAGAGATTGAGCTGATGACCTCCAGGCCGTAGTCGTAACTTTCGTCTACATTGGCGTATGTTGTCACACTTCTGCCATTTTCATAGAACTGACGGATGCGTTGAATACGGTCTACGGTTTGTTTGAAATAGGTAGTCGCCGTGAGTGTAATCGCTTTCCAAAAGCGTTCATACCCGAGCTCGAACGAGTTGATGTACTCGGGTTGTAAGGCAGGATTTCCTTGTCTTAAATTCAATGGATCGCTGTAGATAGGAAATGGATTTAATTGTCTGGAGCGTGGTCGATTGATACGGCGACTGTAACTCAAAAAGACTTCTCCAGTCGTATCATTTCCAACGACAAAATGCCCCGATGGAAACAGGCTGAAATAATCATTTTCGAAAACTTCATCTGTTCC
>CAJXMN010000156.1 GCA_913056215.1 uncultured Flavobacteriales bacterium
AAGACATCATAGTTGTTGGTCACGGTAAAGTTGCCCGAAAGTTCCACGTCATTCCACGCTTTGCAGGTATAGACGTTTCCGTTGAGTTCACAGCCATCGACAGGCGATCCATCGAAGTTTTCGCCGTCTAAAAATAAGTTTTCCGGGTATTGTGTGATGTCTCCTGATGAGCCGGGAAGGTTGGGGACAATTGGATTATTGTAATCATAAGATATATCATTCTTATCAATTTTGTAGGTGAACATGTAGGTGTATTCGTGAGGAGAACCGTCTGATTTTTCACCTTCGTAGGTGACGTTTACTAATAACTTGAGATAAATTTCATCGTCTAAAATTTCAACATGAGGAACTCGATCGCTTAGAAATTCTTCTTCTAAATCATCCAAATCGGAAAATGCAGAAGTGGCGTACGCAATTTCATTATTTGATTCAATAGGTCCATAGTTGCCTGTATTTCCACCATAAACTATTAAATGAAAGTAGTCAGATCCATCGAAAAAATTTGGATCCTCAAAAGAGGGGGCTGAAGCACAGCTATTAGTTGTTTCAGGAAAAGTTATTTCTTTGCAGAAGTTATCTGGATGAGTAAAAGATTGATTATACCCATAACTTGAAACCAAAGAATTAAACGCATCTATAGGAGTAAATATTGAGTTAAATCTAAATTTTGGTTTGACATTATCATGATAATAATGTAAATTATCATTTTCATCCATGCTAAAATCATTACTTTCAATGTTCACCATCATATTTTTATCTGTAGATAGTGTGCCGAATTCGTTAACATTTACTCCATTCACCTCTAAACTATTAGGGTTATTCTTTTTAATCTCTGAATTAACAATGAAACTAGCATCTATAGCAAAGTCCTTAATTTTCAGTGCTTCATTGAACACATATTCTAAATCCTCCTTTAAACTGATTTGAATATTATTCTTTACATTTATGTGATGTAAAGGATAATAGCGTTCTTCATTGTTAACATAATATATAATTTCTTTATATTTCTTTTTAAACACCTCTTGAGTGACCGATATATCAACCTTTGGCTTCTTAAGCAACGCAAAAACTCCCAAAGCTTCATTGTAAATAGGGTATCTTTGTGGTCTATCCAGGTTAATACCATTTGAGTTTGCGTTTTTTGAACCTGGTGTATTCATTACCTCACTTGTAAATTCTGGGGTTGAATGTGAAATACTTCCTGAAAATCTCATTTCAGTAGCAGTAGCTGTAGGCATAGAAGGTTTTTCAGGTTCGTCTTTCTTAGTAAAATTCTCTTTCATTAATAAGTCAAAGCCCATTCCTAATGCTTTGTCCAGTTGTTTCCAAAATGCTTTCTGTGTTTGTGGTCCAAATGTATCTTTATCTGTTTTATTCTTCAAAGCTGGAATTAAGCCAATTAAGCTCGTAAACTGCGGCATTCCCGTAACTGCTGTTATTCCAGTCGAGAAAACTGTTTTTGCTATAGTTAATAACGCTACATTAGCATCAACTTTTGCATTTTGAATATTCACATTATCTAATTCTGTTTGATAATCTTCAAGTCGTTGGTAATAATCATCAACCATACTTTCCATTTCTTTATAAATCATGTAGCCATTATCTACACCACTAGTATTATCATAATTTGCTAGAAAATCCTGATCAGCCAAATTATTATCCTCTAATAAATTTACGGGAACTTCAAAACTAGCTCCGTGTAAATTTATCTCACCTTCATTCAAAAAACGAAAAGAAGCTTTTATTTGAGATTCATAATTGCAAACACAAGGATCATAGGCAAGCTGGAAATCTGTACTAAACCACTTGTTTTCCTCTCCTGGTGATGGAACTACTGTTGAAATTTTTTGAATCAAACTTTCTTGATCTATAGTTCTATCGTAACCCTCGGCTAATCGAAAAAGACCCGACATTTCGTTTTTATCCTCATGATATAAACTGATTTCTGCAGCATTTATTGAACCAAATGGAGACTCGTTATTTCCATACCTTGCAAAAATTCGAGCAACACCCGTGAACTTATTATAAAACAACAAGTATGGAATACTTCGCAAATCTTCTGAAGCCGACCACTCTCCAGCTACTGGATCCATAGGTACATCTGTATCATTATCCGGATACCATCCACGATTATCTGCCAACAATTCCCATCCATTTTCAGGCAGCATAACCTCTTGAAAATCGAACGATAAATAGCCATAATATGGAATTTGTGAATCATCATTAAAATGCTTCATACTACTTCCATAGAAGTCACCAACGGTTCGTCCCATGTTATTTAAAGGAATAGAATTATTAGCATTGGCACCTTTGTCAAACCACCATTTATACCCATTAAGAAAACGTTGATCAGGCCCATTATTGTCTGGTAATACATCTAAATGTGTCTGGGTTGGTTGATCATCTGGATGAGTACTTACTCCATTCGGACATTGAGCAATTGTTTGGTAACTTATTCCAAGTAACAAAAAAAATAAATTCAGTATATTGTTTTTCATTATTTCAGTTTTTTAATTAGATAGTTTTCTTCCTAAATAGTGATACTTTATGTTAACTATATTTGATGGAGTCCCTTCCCATCTTAGAGAATTAATCAAAAGCTCAGCTGGTCCTTTAACTGGATTCCTAACAATGAATGACAAACCGTTACAAAGATTTGTTGATGTGTCTGCCACAAAACCAGCATCTGGTGAAGTAGCAATTTCTCTGTAACCATAATAACTAACAGGTCTATAAAAATCGTCATAAGGACAATCAATACCGCTCCCATCAAAATTCGAAATGCCAATTGAAATATTGTCAAACCTTCTGTGTACATTAACTCCAACATCTATACTATCATTTAATTTTTTCGAAAAAACGCGATAAGTGCCTTCTATCGTACCTAATTCAACATCGTTATTGTACCCATGATCAATCATATATTGCGAAACATGAAAAGTTTTAGTAATAGAATCAAATCCATCATCATCAGGAAAACAAGTCTTGTTCGGTTCTTTTTTTACTACTAAAGTGATAGGTATGTCGTAACCAATCCATTGATCTGAAAAGAACCGACTGGCGGTTTGCGTAGCAAATGTGTCTATACCAATATACCATTTGTACTCGGCATCTTCTTCTAAAGCTCGAAACTGAACGTCTTTGTTGTGCAATGTTGTGTCTGTTTCTACCCAGTCATAGTCTGGTACATTATTCAGTTGCTCCTCAATGACAAAATCCGCACTCACCTCACTGGCACAACCACACGGGTCTTTTGTGTTGCCGGGCATCGACGGTTGTTCTTTTTTACAGGCGAGTAAGACTGCAATGGAAAAAATTCCAAGGGTAAATACTCTATTTCGTTTTCTCATAACTTCACGTTAAATGTTAAAAGGGAAAAGTAAAAAGTTGGCGGCAACATTTTTTATTTTCGCATTTCTTCAATCATCGTTTCTAACTTGCTTATACGTTCTTCTAACGCATCATCTTCGGTATGCGTTGTACTTTTTTGTGCTTCCATTTTCGCCAGGCGCTCTTCGAGTTCCAAAATGTACAGGGTCATTTCTTCTACTTTTTCGACCAATACGCGATTGATTTCCCCCAGATCAGCGCCATTTTCTTCAATTTCCTGAGCGGTTGGCATGTTTGGCAAGTGCCTTTTACTGGCGATAAATGAACGTAAATTGTCATAACCCATCAATTCGTAATCTGATTCAAAAACATAGTCGGGAAAGGGATCGAGTGTTGTCACAAACTTTCTTCCATACACCGTTCCTCCTCCCGTTACTTTGAAGTTGTAATCTTCATTCTCTGGATAGGTTTCTGCCGCTACCAGCAGTGCACTTTCTTCTTCAGGAGCAATAGATAATATACCATAATCACCAGTGGTAGATGTTCTCACCCGTAAACCATTTTCTCCCGGGCGGTAAACATTAAGTTTGGCAAGGGTAGCATGACCCGAAGGGTTGCCTCCGAGATAAGCACGGTCATTTACAAAAGATAGCTTTACTCCACCGCCACTCAGGTAAAAATTACCCGGTGCCTGGTTGAGGATACGCAGGTCATTCTCATTTTGCATAATCAACCCACCATCCTTCTCGTCAGGACCTGTCGTCGAGTTGGTGATCGCAAAACGTCCTGTACGTCCGTAATCCAGCGTCGACAAAACAACCGGATCTGAAGGATCCTCTGGTTCGAGGCTTACGGAATAATTCGTCGTGCCGTGTATTTGCAGGTGGTGCTTTGGATCCGTCAAATTAATCCCCGTAAAGCCATCCTCGCGGTTGATGCGCATACGTTCGATGCCATTGGTGTGCAACCGCAGCGAAGCATTGTTGTCACTACCAATCTCTCCTGAGCTTAAGCGGACATCTT
>CAJXMN010000157.1 GCA_913056215.1 uncultured Flavobacteriales bacterium
CTCCTTTCAAATCTAATGTTATCAATTGGCTGGCGGGCTCCTTATAGTGTTGAACGACGGCTCCACGCATATCAACAACAGCGACTGATTCAATTGCTGCACCGCCTTTAACATTGATCACTCCAGTGCTTGGATTTGGGTAAACATTGATTGACTCAGGATCAGGATCAAATTCGTCAATACTCGCTAAGTTATCAATCTCAATACTCGCTTTAGGGTCACCAATAACAACCGATTGCCAGGAAAGATTTTTCTCAGCGCTATAATAACTCTCAGCTAGATTAAAACTTTGCGCCGTATCAAAATAATGGTTTACAAATACCTCAGCATCCCATAACTGGGATAAAAACACATCATCTACATGTCCAATAGCACCTGTACAACCTTCCTTGATCATGTCAGCAATTAAAAAATCACTCTCAATATTTGCACCTGCATCAAATGTATAAGCAGAGTTGCACATACTCATTGAGCCCACAGCCCCTTTTGACCAATCATAATTAAAAGTAACATTCGATAATGGTCCGTGCCCAAGCCCAAAGTAGCCAAACACATCACTTTTTTCTGAGGGTGGCGTCAGATAGTAATCTTGTTCTGCGTTCCATGAATTCGTCACCAGGTAATTGTATGCCGGAGTTAATAAAGACCTAAAGTATGTTGAATCCTGATCCACTGCATTGCTCACATCGATGATTGCTTTGGCTGAAGTTTTATTCACCCCAGTATTGGGTCCACTTCTTTCAATTAAATTGATTACATCATCTTTAGAATAACCGTCCAGTCGTGTCACCAAATAGATTCCAAATGAATCTCGTTCAAAATCAGTAGTGCTATTGAAATAAGGATTTGAAATAAAGCCCGAACCGCCAATTGAACTACTTAACGAACCACAGAGAAGGGTCAACTCGGAATCCACCGAGGCACAGTTCGCTCCAGGATCAGAATCATCAACACAACCACTATTAATCTTAAGTGGAACCCCTTTTGTCGTCACAATGTAGTTGATTGAATCTGCTATACCCATTGCATCCAAATGATCTTTAATCTGCACACGCAGCTGGCGAAATGCTGTAGTATCAATTTCTTCTGTTTTCGGTGCAAATACATGAATCATATTTTGGTTCGGAATATTGCGTGCGGACTGGAAGTAATTCCCAATTTCAATAGACGTCTGACTATTATCATTGACTAGTACGGCAACGTCATCATAGGTGGTTTGACCTACAACAGTTAGCGCTGCAAACATCAGTATAAGAAATGCAAAGATTTTCATAGCATGAGTGATTTTCGTAGACAACGAACTTATCAACTGAATATTATAGAGTGAAAAGATATCTTCATGAAAAATTCACGCGATTACTGCAAACAGCATTTCATCTTACCGTCCCCGTCTTGGTCGTTACACCTTCAAAAATGCAAAAAGCGCTCGATGCCTTTCCCTTCTTTGATAAAAGCGATGACGAATCAAAGCTTCACATTATATTTCTCAAAGAACTCATAAAAAGAGACTGGGGAGAAAAACTCCGCCATATCAAACGCAAAGAAAACTGCGAAAAACACGGCGATGTTTTGTATATTTACACCGCTTAGGGGTATCACAACGCCAAGTTCAACGCCACTTTTTTGGAACAAAAGTTTAAACTGAACGCGACAAACAGAAATGTAAAAACGATTCGTAAAATTCTCGAAAAAGCTAGTTAATATGAAATCAATGCTTCCGTTTTTATTGCTTCTTCTACTGCACTTTGGAATTATAGGGCAACAACCTACACAGTATGACTCAACACTGGCCCAACAGCTCGGTGCCGATGAATACGGTATGAAATCGTGTACTTTTGTTCTTTTAACAACAGGAGATACGGTCATCAATGATGAAAAACGCACGCAAGCACTATTTTCTGGTCACATGGAAAACATTACCCGACTCACCGAAGCTAGCAAACTCGTACTCGCAGGTCCCATGGATAAAAAAAACAGAACTATCGGGGAATATTCATCTTTGATGTGAATTCGATGGAGGAGACAAAAAAACTATTGTACGAGGATCCTGCTATAAAAGCGGGAATACTTGACTTTGAAATTTTTGATTGGTATGGCTCAGCGGCATTACCAAAATACTTAGAAATACATGAATGCATTCAAAAACCCAGATTAAAATGAAAGATAAACCAACCAGCGTAGAAGAATACATCGATAGCGCTCAAGAGGAACGTCGCCCGGCGTTAACACAATTAAGACGTGTAATTTTAGACCATTTACCCACTGGATTTCAGGAAGAAATTAATTATGGTATGCCCGGGTATGTGGTTCCTCATGCAATCTATCCCAAGGGTTATCATTGCGACCCTCAACTCCCTTTGCCGTTTATAAATTTTGCTTCACAAAAAAACTTCATAGCACTCTACCACATGGGAATCTACGCTGATAAAGATCTACTCAAATGGTTTCAAGAGGAATACAAAAAAGTTGTTCCGACCAAACTCGACATGGGAAAATCGTGTATCCGCTTTAAAAATGTGGATAACATCCCATTTGATTTAATCGGACAATTGGTGACCAAAATGTCTTTAAACGAATGGGTATCACTGTATGAGAAACACAGAAAAAAGTGACAGTACAGGAAACAGCTCATGGTTTGATCAATATTTTGCTCTAACGGTTACGATACAAATTACTGATAAAAAATATTTGATTGGACAACTTATTGAATGATGACTCTGGAAAATCCGATAACGGCTCCGTTCTCATCAACAGCAGACAAATAATATGTTCCAATCAGAAGTTTGGAAATATCCAATTGTTTAACAGGAGAACTATACGATGAATAGTTGAATCGTTTTATCCGTCTTCCATACTGATCAATGAGATGTATCTGCTCAGTTTTTTGTGACTGCAAATCGTTGATCTCCAATTTTATAAAGTCTTTTACCACTGGATTGGGGTACGTTTTGAGCTGCTGATTATCAAAATACGCTTCATCAACACTGCCTGGAATATATACCTCCGACGCCGTAATGTTTTCGATAATCCAACCGTCTTTGTTGGTATCCACAGTGTCTGAAACAATGTTGAATCGAATTAAAAGATCATCGTAACTTGTTAATTTAATAGGAAAGCGGATCAACTGTAAAGCGCTGTGTTACCAGCCAAAAGTTCCGGAATACGCTGGAGTTCCCGAGTTTAGCGTACCATTCTCACCATACAAATTTTCACTTAATAAGTCAAAAAGGTAAGTATAATTGGTGTCAAGCGCTCCAGTTGCTTTGAGATGACCCACATTATGCCAAACTTCACCGCTATCAACACTTACCGTAATAAAGCCTCCGTCTAACAAAGTATCAGACTCCATTTTATGATCAAATTCAATAAGAATATTCCAGTAAGCTGGACTTAAGTTAGAACTATCAAAGTTGAGATCAAAAAAAGACGAGTCATTTACCGCGTAAGTATTGATGGTATCAGTCATCAAAGCCGTAATGGTTGCGCTTGTGTCGCTGAAAAAAGACTTGTCGGTACTGCCAACCTGCCAACTGCTAGAATCTGGCAGGTGCACAAGGTTTGAACAATTCGAAAAATTACAGGAGTCAAAAGCAGTTATATCATCATCATTGTACAGCGTCTGAGCAAAGGATGCTGACAAGGATATAAAAAACAAAAGAAATAGGTGTAGATACTTTTTCATAACAATGTTTGTTCCTGAAACGAAAATAGGGCAAAAAGGGTTCGGTGAATGGGAGAACTATATCCCCCTATACGACACTTCCTATGGAAAGACTCAGCGAAAATGTCGGTGGGGTAACAGATGAGAAAGTTTTAATTTGCAATTCGCGAATCGCGAATTATATGCCTTTTTTAGACTTTATTTATCATGCATCCAAACTCCATTTTTCTGTTCGTCGACTGACGATGAGATATCCAGTTATTATTGACAGCTGCTTTTTCTTTCTCTGCTCACAAAAAGGACTTTTGATTTTATTCCTAAAGCAGACATCTACCAAATGAGAATTCGTTCACTTTACTTTTTTTCATTGCTAAAAAAAGTAAAACAACCGTGTCTGCCGACAGGCAGGAAAAGTCTAGCGCCTGGAAACTCTCCGACCCACTTAACCTTCAACTTCTAAAATGATTAAAACTCACTCCCGCTGGTCGCTCAAACACCTAATCATTTTTGCGAAGTTTTCAGGTAGTGGGTACCCCGAACTGATTTTCCTATGCGCATCCTCCCAGTCTATTAAATTTTATGCTTAAGATAACTATATTGCCTACCTAAATCATTTATTGAA
>CAJXMN010000158.1 GCA_913056215.1 uncultured Flavobacteriales bacterium
CGTTGCCTCGAAAGTCGGCCAGAAAGTGCCGTTGTGTTATACGAGCTCGGCAAAATAAGGGAGTCAAGAAAGTCTTACAGTCAGGCGTTAGATTATTTTTCAAGAGCTCATGAATTAGACAGCGAAAACAAGTGGTATGCTCAAAAACTAGGTGAGCTCCAGTTTTATGTGGGCGATTATAAAGGGGCGGCCCAGACCTACAAAGAACTAATCAATCAATTCCTTGTACGCCGCAGCATCCAGCAATTCATCGAGCTCTCCGGCATCACTGACCTTGATTTTGATCATCCATCCTTCACCGTAGGGGTCACTGTTCACGAGCTCCGGACTCGCTTCAATTGCTTCGTTAAATTCGATCACTTCACCAGTGATGGGCATAAACAAATCTGACACTGTTTTTACAGCTTCGATCGTGCCGAATACCTCTTCTTTGTCTAGTTCTTCACCTTCCGTTTCTACCTCGACAAACACGATGTCACCCAACTCGCTCTGCGCGAAATCTGTAATTCCTATCGTCAAGGTATCACCTTCAACGAGACACCACTCATGATCTTTTGTGTACTTTAAATTTCCTGGTACATTCATTCTTACTCGATTTTGCCTTCAAATGTAAAATATTTCTGATAGAAAGATTTAAAAACAGGGAAAATATTATAGTTGGAACTATGGTGAGGCTGGAATAGCGAATTGAGTTAATTTCATTTGCAATCGTAAATTTTATTAAAGTAGAAATAAATGAGAGGGCCCCAAAGTGGTAAAACTATGAATAGCGGCAGTTTTCTACGCTTGTTGTGCAAAGCTGATAAAAAGAGGTCAATGAAGACCGATAAATGCAAAAGAGCCACTATACCAAAAAGCGTTATATAGAAATACTTCATTTTCCTGTACTTAGTTTACTTGCTAATTTAAATCAATGAAATCGACCATACAAGTGAAATTAATAAAGTTCTATCTCGAGATAGCTTTTAATACCATTAATGAAAAGATTTGTACATACAATGAGACTTTTTCGCTGAATGGATTACCTTCATTTTTTTATCTTTGTCGTATGATAAATAATGAGCAATTCAAATCGTTACAGCAGCGCGTTACTGACTTGGTAGGCTATTTGGATATCGAAACGAAAAAAGTTAAAATTCAGGAGAATGAATTAGCCGCCCAGGATCCTACGTTTTGGGATGATCCGAAGAAAGCGGAGGTGTTACTTAAAAAGACGCGCCAACTCAAATACTGGGTGGAGGCGTGCGAACAGCTTCAACAACAATTAGAAGACCTGGAGGTATTGATCGACTTTTATAACGATGGGTCGGGCTCTGAGGAAGAAATTGAAGCGCTCTACACGCAAATGCTGGAGACGATTGAAGAACTCGAATTGAAAAACATGCTTTCCGGAGAGGAAGATGGACTCAACGCCGTCTTACAAGTTACTGCCGGTGCTGGTGGAACGGAAAGTTGCGATTGGGCCAATATGCTGCTGCGCATGTATACCATGTGGGGTGAGAAGAACGGCTTCAAACTCAAAGAACTCAATTATCAGGAGGGCGATGTGGCTGGTATTAAAACTGCGACAATCGAATTTGATGGCGACTTTGCTTTTGGTTATCTCAAGGGTGAAAATGGTGTGCACCGTCTCGTGCGCATTTCTCCTTTCGACTCGAATGCCAAAAGACATACCTCATTTGCTTCGGTGTATGTTTACCCACTGGTAGACGATTCAATTGAAATTAATATTAATCCGGCGGATATATCCTACGAAACGTTTCGTTCAGGTGGAAAAGGTGGCCAGAATGTGAACAAAGTAGAAACAGCCGTACGGTTGCGCCACGAGCCATCGGGAATCGTTATTGAAAACTCAGAATCGCGCTCGCAATTGGGCAATAAGGAAAAAGCGATGCAGTTGTTAAAATCTCAGCTTTATGAACTCGAATTGCGTAAGCGCATGGAAAAACGCGAGGCCATTGAATCGGAGAAAAAGAAGATTGAATGGGGCTCGCAGATCCGGAATTATGTGATGCACCCTTATAAATTGGTGAAAGATGTACGCACCAACTACGAGACAGGAAATGTTGATGCAGTCATGGATGGCGACATCAATGCATTTCTAAAATCGTACCTTATGGAATATGGAGCTTAATCGCGCGTTACTAGAAAGAATAGAGTACTTTATTTTCTTAAATTAGCAACAAAGAAGAATTATGGCAGAAGAGGAGATGCAATCAAACAAGAAGAAATCAAATGCGGGAGCGTGGATTTTAATCACCATCATCGCCCTGTTGGGTGCCGGTGCACTGGGGTGGATGTACGCTAATGAGTCGAAAGCTTATGAAAATTGCCGCACGACTAACAAACAGCTCGAAAAAGAAATGGGAGAGATGAACAAGGCATTGTCGGGCTACATTGACGGAGCGACGATGGACCTCAAACACGACTTCCAGCAGATGTTGGATACTTATGATAAGTTGATTGAAAAAGATGCCTCCCGAGCAGATAGCCTCCAAGTTCAAAAAGACAGTATTAGCAATTTATTGGCAGACCTGAAAAATCAAAAAATCCGCAGTTATCGCGAGGTCAACAAGTATAAGAAAAGAAATGAGCAACTGCGCAATATTATGAAACGCTACATACATACCATTGACTCGCTGAACACCCTCAACATTAACTTGACGAGCCGTCTGGATGAAACAAATAGCGAATTATCCGAAACTCAGAGCGAACGGGATCAATTAAAGGAACAAGCTGAACAGAGTGCCAATCTACTGGCTAAAGGTGCCAAGCTCAATGCGTTTAATTTTAATTCCGAAGCGCTGCGTTACCGAATAACTGGTAACACCCATAGCGTAAATCGTGCCGGTAGAGCAGATGTGTTGTCATGTACGTTTACCATTGGGGAGAATAAAATCGCCAATACAGGAGATAAAATGGTTTACATGCAAATCATCGATCCTAATGGACAGGTGCTGGTATCTCGACCCAATAATGTGGTCAATATTTCAGGAAAAGAAATTGTGTTCACGGATAAGCGAGAAATTAATTATCAAGGACAACAATTAGATATGACGATTGTACATAATTTAAAGGAAAAGGAAATACCGAGCGGTAATTACGACGTTCGCGTATTTGCCGACGGGGCACTCATTGGTAAAGATACCTTCACGCTCAAATAATGAAATTTATGTGGGGAAGACTGAGCTTATTGGCATTTTTTGGTTCGCTGATAAGTCTCGTCTACTTGTCTACTGGTTTTCCTCCAATACCTTTACCAACCTTTGTCGTTTTTTATTTTGGCGTAGTGACTCTCGGTATTCTTGGGTTTGTCTTTTCGTTGTTATCCAATTTTTTTGATCGCAATAAGAAAAAAACAAACCGTCTGCAGTCGCTGATATTTTATGTCGGCATGATGCTCGTTTTTGCTGGACTGATGTTTAAATTTTTGCACTGGCCCTTCACGATTCATTTGATAGGACTAGGAATATTGGTATCGCTCGTATCATTTTTCTTCAAAGGGAACACTGTTTCCGATACGGAGGATGAACTACTCGATGAAGATGTTTAAACCGCAATTTATAAGTTTGAAAGGGTAGATGCTCTTTCCTCCTTACAGTTATTTCCGATACGTAGCTGCTTTGCCAGAATTGATTGTCGATAAAATGAACGTACGTAAATCTTTTGTAGCTTGAGCCAGATCTTCATCGCGCAAATACATCATGTGCCCGCTCTCGTATCCTTTAAATTGAAGGCGATCCTTCATAACTCCCGATGGGTCGAGTTGCCACATGCTATACTTGGTATTAAAGTACGTTGTTGCCCCATCATAGTAGCCCGCTTGATAAAGTACGTTGAGATAAGGGTTTTGTGCCATCGCCTTGCGCAAATTATCCCGGGTGTTGTTGTTGCGACGATCCCACGGGTGCACATTGCCAAACATGTTGTATTTAAGGTCCGTTTTGAATCCGAGTTCCTCGCGGAGGTAATAATTGATAGCCGGAGTAAAAGAATGTAGCCATGAACTGAGTTCAGCGTTGTAGTCAGGACGGTCACCTCCAAGCGTTTTATCAATACCCAAATAACGGGAGTCTAAGCGACCTACAGTTTTTTCATGTTCATCACGCACAATTGATTTCCAAAAATAATTTTCGGGTATCGCCAGGTTATAACTCAGGATTTCTTCAGCTGATAACCCGCAGTATCCTGCCATTTTTTTCGCGATGGTCTGTTTCTTTTCGTTGCTCAAATGTGCTCCCCTGGCAAGTG
>CAJXMN010000159.1 GCA_913056215.1 uncultured Flavobacteriales bacterium
GGCGATTATGAAGGCTTACTAAAACGTGGCACTGAACGCATTGGCTTGAATAATCAAACAATTGTAAATCCAGGCTCAAATTCTGATCCTGAACCCGACCCCGAACCCGATGAAGAATCTTGTTTGTTAAGTCCTTCTGAAATATCTGAAGCCCAAAGGCTTATTGAGTTAGGATATATTCCGCTTGCGTGTGCTGAAGATTTTGTTTCCATCAGCTTTGAGGATTCACACAATTTTGCAGGTCAATCAGTGACTTCTGGAGGACTCCATAAATCATATGCCTTGGTTCGAAATATTGATTTTTCAGATAGTAGTTATTTTGAAAGTTTAATTGCTGGTAAGTTTACTGGTGAACTAAATGGTTTGAATCGCAGTTTGTCGAATTTGTCTATAATAAGTGTCAACTCTGATATTGGTTTGTTTGAATCATTAGGAACAAACGCAAGAGTGAGTAATCTTAAACTCATCGCTTTTGATATTCAAGGTGCAAGTCAAGTTGGTGCGCTTGCAGGAAATATTGATAACGCTGGAAATATAGTTATCACGAATCTTGAGGTAAATGCAACCGTCACTGGATCAAATATGAACACTGGTGGCTTGATTGGCAAGGTCTCTAACTTAAATGATACCATCACTTTCTCATCAATCATTCTTAGTGGCGACGTTTTTGGGACTGGGAATGTAGGAGGAATGATTGGGGATTTATTCAGTTTTATAAATCCTATCAAAATCGAAAAAATCCAACTCAATGGAAATGTTTTCATTAATAACAATGTTTCAGTAAGTGCAAGAGGAAATGGATGGAAGTATGGTGGACTAATTGGTGAAGTATACAATGACAATACAAGTAAACTTACACTTGATCAAATCAGCCATTTCGGAAATGTAGATGGTATTAGAGATGTCGGAGGTATCATCGGTAATGCAGCTTATACTAATATAGCAATAACTAATTCGTATACGACTGGAGATATTAATCAGCTTTCAAACGAGATAAATTCTAGTGGGATTGGTGGATTGATTGGAAGACTTGGTGTCACCGAAGCCCGAGGTGGAATCGAAACGAGTGATATCTACGTCTCAGCTTTGATATCTGGAGGCTCACTAAGCAATTCAGGAAACGTGCTCGGTAATAGTTTTGGGACCTACAGCAGGAAAATAGTTACTTTATCAGGTATATATATCGTGACAGGTTCAAATATCGAGTCTGTGGGAACTTTTATTTCAAGTGATGTTATAGGCTCATCAACTGAGGTTTTAAATGAAGATATGTTCAACATTTCAACTTTTGTAGGATGGGATGTTAATACTCACTCAAATCCAGTCAAGAAAATATGGTCTATTGGATTTAACGGAGCTAATTCATATCCATGGTTAACATGGGAAAACAGACCGAATCTTGATCAGTTAATCTCAGTTTACACATCTATCGGGTACATCCCGGTATCCAATTTGGCTGATTTAGAGGCCATAAAAACTTCAAACTTACACACTTTTTCTGCCGCAACAGCCTATGAGCTCATTACTAATGGTGGACTAAGTAAAAGTTATTTTTTATTAAACGATATTAATTTATCAACAAACACTCCACTGAATAATAGTCTCATTGACGGCGTATTTAAAGGGACATTTGATGGAAATGGATATACTTTATCAGGACTTGCAATCAACGCTTCAAGTGAAAAAATTGGTATGTTTAAAGAAATTGATGGCGCAACCATAAAAAATTTAACTCTGAGTTCGTTTAATATCACTGGTGGTAATAATTTAGGCACTTTAATCGGTTATATTTCAAGTGGTAATAATTACATCACTAATATTCAGATATTTAATTCACATGTACATGGTGCAGATGATGTTGGTGGAGTAATCGGAGAAAATCGTGGGAATCTAACCATAACATCGATTACTAATTATGCAACTGTTACATCAAAAGACAACAACATAGGTGGTATTTTCGGAAGTATCCGTAATGGCAATACAGTAGTAAATAATACACTTAATTACGCTGCTATAGATGGAAATCAAAATGTAGGTGGAATAGTTGGAACAGCTTCAGGTGGAGATACGACGTTATTATTGATCTCAACTTCATTAAATCTCGGTCGGATATCAGGTTCCGCTATGCATATTGGCGGAATAGTTGGTTATGTTGGAAATAATACAACTGTCAACATTGAAAAATCAGCTAACTTAGTTTCTATTTCTGGCTTAGATGAGATTGGTGGAATAAACGGCCGTAATCAAGGGAAAATTGACTTGACTCATGTTTATAACATCGGAAACATAACTGCATCAGCAACTTCGCCTGTCTATGGATCCATAGTGGGTACCATATCAAAAAATGTCGATAATAATCCATACGTTACCTTTACAGGAATTTTTTATCTCACGGGCACAGCTCTTCAAGATTTAGGTGAAGGATCATCTTACATTAGCGGTAATTCCACGCCTGTATCGATTGCTCAAATGGCCGCGGTATCAACATTTGAAGATGCTGGATGGGATATTGCAAGATATCCAACCACTAGTAGTGTATGGTCTATCCAATACGATGGCCAAACGACCTATCCATGGCTCACCAGTCAAGAAGTTCCAAATGAAAATCAAATAGTTTCAGTGATTCCAGTACTCAGTGGGCAAGACTTAAAAACCATGGAAGATAGTTTGTTTGGCTCATTTGAAATCCAAAATGATATTGATCTAGCAACCTATACCAATCTCACCCAAAGCTTTGTTAATGCGACGTTTACCGGTAACTTATCGGGTCAAGGTTTTACGATATCAGGATTAGCAATCGATGCGCCGAATAATTCTGGATTTGTTGGATTGTTCAGTTCTTTGAGTGGCTCACGCATAGAAAACCTGATTTTAAACGGCTTTGTTATCACAGGTAGTGGGGGCGCGAGCGGCAATCGGTTTGGAATTTTAGCTTCTGAAGTTAATGGGCCTAATACACGTGTCAAAAATATCATTGTGACCAACAGTACCATTGATGCAACCACAGGCGATGAAGCTGGTGCTTTAATAGGAATTGTCCAATTTGGAACTTTAGAACTTGAAAACATTACCATATCTGCCATTGTCAAAGGTAATGATTATATCGGCGGGTTAATTGGGTTTGTTGATGGCAACAACTCCGAAGTCGTCACTGGCAGTAATATTACTATTTTAAACTCTAATGATAACGGTAATAAAGGCCATATATTTGGCACAATTCGAAATTCGGGAGACCCTCTTTCAGCGGTCCATTTGACCAATATTAACGTAATCAATGGAGCAAATCTCAAATTAGTAGATAAAGCATACGATGGTAGTTCCACTTTTTTAGCAACGCCTAATACAGCTGGCACAGACTTTACAAATGCTTCGATTATTGCTCCGTATCTTGAGCCTTAAAATCACACTCTTCTTTTAGGGCCAAGTAGAAAAAATTCATAATTACTTTTATGTCAAAGAATTACCAAACCCATAAATGACAAATGAAACGACAAAAGACTACAGCAAATAGTAGTTTCATTGCAGCGAATTAAAACTCCCTTTATACTGAATGTATTCAACATTCTAAAGGGAGTTTTTTTATGAAGAAAATTGCGATTTTAGTGGCGGACTTTTTTGACGACAACGAACTGTTTTATCCATACTACCGGTTCCAAGAAGCAGGGTATGACGTCCATTTAATTGGTGCAGAAGCGAACGCGACTTTTAAAAGTAAAAAAGGCCAAACCGCAACCAGTGATTTAGCCGCACGTGATGTGAAGGCATCTGACTATGAAGCATTAATGATTCCAGGAGGGTTTTCACCGGATTACATGCGACGCTCTGAAGATATCGTCGCATTTGCTAAAGCGATGAACGATCACCAAAAACCCATCGGAGCGATTTGCCACGGGGCGTGGTTATTAATCTCTGTGGCTGATTTAACAGGCCGGACGATGACGTGTTATCACTCCATTCGTGTGGACATCGAAAATGCCGGGGCGAGGTATGTCGATCAAGAAGTCGTCGTCGATGGTAACTTTATCACGTCACGAACCCCCAAAGA
>CAJXMN010000160.1 GCA_913056215.1 uncultured Flavobacteriales bacterium
GTCGGGGGTTCGAATCCTCCCGGGCTCATTTTACTTTAATGTACCTTTTCTGTTTTACCAGCGTTTTTCGCCTTCAACTGAATAGCGAGTGGACGGCATCGCTTGGATTACGTTCCATGATCTCATCAATTTATGTGGATTTGCCCTCGTTAACGACAACGGTTAAAGATGATCCCTATATGTCACAAGCATTGGTTTCAGGAACGTTGTTTGATGTTGGTTTTGGAGGTCTCGTTTATTCGGATCAATATTATTTTGGAGCATCAATGCCTAAATTAGCTCAGATTGAATTTATGAATGTCGATATGCAGAACTACGTGGATCGACGCGGTTTTATCGCTTATGGAGGAGCGTCATTTGATATTGGTACAGCCATGGAGATTCGTCCCAGTTTTGTTACGCGTTATGTAACGTCATATCCATTACTGGTTGATATCAATGCGATGTTTACGTATGATGAGGATTATGATTTTGGATTGAATTATCAGGTGTTGAATTCACTGGGTGTTGTGCTCGGTTATAATTTGGGTGAACAATTTTCATTCGGATATGCTTATTCTTTCCCTACATCGAAACTCAATCGCATCTCTTTCCAGTCTCACGAATTGGTTTTAAAATTACGCATATTGAATGAAGGCGGTGGAAGTTCATCTAAACGTTCGCAGAGTCCACGATTTTTTAACTAAATCATAATATTGTCCATACATGAAATTTTCAGGAGCTGTATTATTCCTTTTTTTGATCACCTTTTCTACCACGGCACAAGAAGACTGGATCTTCCATCGTCCATGCTTCAATGATGATGTGAGTGCATTTAGCGCGTCCCTGCTGGATGGTAATGTATTTATTTGTACGCATGATCTGCCTTCTGAAGACAGTTTACCTTCGCCACATACACGAACCAAACTTATGATGGTTAAGGACAGTTGTAATCTTACAGATGCGCAACTCTACCACAGCGAGAAGCAGTCTTACCTTACTTTAAACGTACTGGGTAATACGGGGCCAACCAGCACTGAAAACAATGGAAATTTAATGTTTGTCTCACATACTTCAGACCCTGTAACACAAGGTGAAATGGGATTGTATGTTCTTCATAAACAAGATGGAGGCTGGGTTGTTCAACAGCCATTTCCTTTCAACTCTTCCGAATATAGTATCATGCATCCTACTTATGATGAAGAAGGTCAACGCCTCTATTACACTTCTAACCGGGATAGTGATCATTATCAATTGTGGTATACACCTTTTGACGGACAATCATTTGAGGATACTATGATTTATCTTGATGGTGTCAATCAGGATCAATCTGAGGATGTGTTCCCAAGTTTCGCCAATGGCAAGCTGTATTTCACATCGAATCGGGGACATCTCGAGAAGCTCGCATTATTTGAATCCTATCAAGGGCAGTCAGGCCGCTGGTATGTTGAACGGATGAAAGATTCTTTATTGTTTTCTGCTTACGATGACTTTGCCTTGCACATGATTACAGACCGAACTGGTTTTTTTGCTACGAATCGTTATACCTTTGGAAAAAAGGATCAACTCATGGCCTTTAGACGCCCAGTTGATTGTTCACAGTTCCCTACGTTTGGGGATCAACAGATTCCTTCTTCTGTTGAAGAGATGGATAATGCTATGGCGGTGATTCAAGAGTTTAAGAATGTTTACGGTCCTGAGAGTGAAGAGGTTTATCGATTGAATCTCGGGTATGTAGAAGAAATGATGAATAGCCGCATGAATGATTTAGCAGTTTTTTATTGTGAATTATTCAATACACTTGACAGCATTTCATTGCGTACCATGGATTATTCAATGCATCAGTCCCTGAAAAGTGAAGCACTCATTGATTCGTTGGTCCACACTATTTCAAATGATCTGCAGAATGAAAAGTTAATCGATTCTTTGTTGAGTGTGGTTCAGGAACAATACGATGAAGTGGGGGTTAAGCTTGAAATGGAAGAGGAACGGCGTGAATTGAAGAAGATTTTAGACCCCGTACGGAATATGAATGATTCCATTGAGAAATTAACTGATTCAATTAAACAAACTCTTGTAAGTCGCTTGAAAGGACAAACCATGAATAAGCGTGATATGCCAGATTTTGCTAAAGAAAAAGGCGGTTTGTTTTTTGCGGTACAACTCGGTGCATTTAGCAAGAAGGCTGATCCGGGAACCTTTTCTAATATTCAAAAAGTGATGGAGGTCATAGACGAAGGTTCTGGACTCTACCATTATGTTACGGGTTATTGTAACAATCTCGATGACGCGCTGATGTCTCAAGCTCAAGTGCGTGGTGTGGGGTATCCCGACGCATTTATTGTTGCTTATTGTAATGGTGAGCGTGTTCCCTTGTTCAAGGCGAAGCAATTGTTGGAGTCAGGAGAATGTCAGCCTATTAAAAAGTCTGTGAAACCTGCTATCAATTATTCGATCGTTAAGAAGCCTCCTGAAGAAGACAAGAAAGAAGATGCTACTGCAGGAGAAATCGATATGGATTATAACAAAGCGGAAGGTGCAGTTACGGCGACACCTTCAGAATCGGAGGAAGATCTTTTTTATACGGTACAGATAGGTGTTTACGAAGAACCAGCTACGCTTGAAGACACTAAGAATTTACCCGATTTAATTACTACGCTTTTACCGAATGGTAATATCCGTTACAGTACAGGCATGTTTGAAACACGTGCAGCTGCGAATGACGCCTTACCTAAGGCGATTGAAGCCGGGTTTACGGATGCTTATGTTACGGCGTATTATCAGGGTAGTCGTGTTCCACTTTTTAAGGCAGCAGAGCTTGAGCGGGGGAGATAGGGGGTTTAGTTATCAGTAATCAGTGATCAGTAATCAGTGATCAGTGATCAGTAATCAGTGATCATCCCGATTCGTTGCACTCACGGGATTAGTTCGAAGATGAAATAGGAAATTTCTTTCTCACTGAAGTGATCAGTTTGTATGGTGTGGTGTTGGTGATCGTCCCGCTTCGTTTTACTTGCTAGGATTAGTTCGAATACGTCCCGGAGGGTTGGAACTGTCTCACTGAAGTGATTGGTTGGCGGAAAGGTGGGATAGTATTTTTCGTTAGTTTCTATTTGTGAGGCAACGCATTTTGTGCGTAGTTAGTTGTAGTCATGAGATATTTAAGATGCGGGTTTCCCCTTGATATTTATGTCATACGATTTATTAATTTTGATACCTATTAAGTAGTTAGATTTAAATACAACAATAATTTATTATGAGACATTTTTTACTGATTGGTTTTCTGTTATTTTTTGGATTTCACTATGTTAGTGCTCAGCAGACGTTTGATTGGGCTATATCTTCAGGAGGAAATGGAGATAATTTTGGCACATCTGTAGCGACTGATGCTTCAAATAATGCTTATTACTGTGGTTATTTTAATGATCAGATTGATTTGGATGAAGCAGGTGGAGGTTTTGTTTTGACAGCCCCATCGGCAAATACGGATATGTATGTGTCGAAATTGGATGCAGCAGGTAATTTTCTATGGGGTCGTCATTTTTCGAGTGTAGATCGAAATCGAGCAGAATCGATTACAACTGATGATAATGGTAATGTTTATGTAACGGGTTATTTTGAAGGAACTGTGGATTTTGAACCTGGAGCTGGAACCACGAATTTAACATCAATGACTGATCGAGATATTTTTATATTAAAATTAGATACGAATGGTGATTTTGTATGGGTTAAGCATTTTGGAGGATCAAGTGTAGGGCTTGGATTGGATATTAATTTTAGTAAGTTAGGTAATGTTTTAGTGTCAGGTATTTTCGCAGGAGGCTTTACTTATGATCCAGGTGGGCAAGATGTATTTGTGAATGCTCCGAGTGGACTTGATGGTTTTGCTTTTCGATTAGATCAAGACGGTGTTTTATTGGACCATTTGACTGCTCAATCTACGGGTAACGCATATTGTTATGGGATAGATGAGGATTACGACGGGAATCTTTATGTCGGAGGATTTTATGATGGCGATCTGGATTTCGGCGGAAGTACTTATTCGTCTGATCCAACGGGAG
>CAJXMN010000161.1 GCA_913056215.1 uncultured Flavobacteriales bacterium
ACGTAATGGTCAAGTGTCGAAGCAAACAAATTATTTAAACGTTCGCTATCGCAATGGACTACCTTTAGTTTGTTTTTCGTTGCACTTGCCATCTAAGAATTTTCCAGTAATGCCAATGTACAAGAAAATATATAAAATAGGGTGGTTTTCCATCAATTATCTCTTTTTAGTGGTATTGTTACATCTGCTCTGAGGTAAAAAGAAGACTTAGCTTCGCTGAAAATAGATGAGCCTTTTTTGTGTTACCGCTTTTCTGAGGTTGGAGCTTATGCGTCTTTTTTGATTAATAATCTTATATTTAACTATTATGAATAGAATTATCGAAATTATTTATCCGATCCGAATCATTTGCTGGATCAGCATTCTATTATTATTCACATCTTGTTCTAAGGTTTATAAGTTCTTTATCGTAAATCAGACCAGTGCACCCTTAAAAATTGATGTCAAATTGGAAAAAGATCGCGAGAGCTCCTCTATTTTTTTCTACCCTGATACAACGAGAGATGTATTCAGTTTTTATGAGATGCAAAGCTCCAAATCGGTAGATTTTGGGACTAAAACAAATTGTAAGGTAGATACAATGAATCATTTTTCACACTATAGAGTAACCATACCTCCCAATAAAGCGTTTCAATATGGACGATTAAGTAATCAACGCTATGAACGGTATGATCAGGAATTTATTAATGGTCAAACGTTTAATTTAAATCAGATTCATTTTTCCGTAGGTCACCCGGATATAAGACCTGAAAACTTTGATCATTACATAACCACAAATCAATCTGGAATATTGATGGTGATCAATAACTGATTAACAATGTTGTTAAAAAATGGTTTTTTAATGATTACGTTAACGATGAGGTTTTAACTGTTCTATGCGTTTCTTCGCTTGTTCACTATAGAAACCACCCGCTTTGTTAATGCTTTCAAATACGCTTATGGCCGCTTCCAGTTGCCCCAGTTGATATAAAGATTGCGCCTTAAACCATCGGGCTTCTTCCCTGAAGTTTCCGATTTCAAGTGGGTAACTTTGGTCGAATTGTTTCACTGCTTTCTCGAATTGACCGAGATTATAGAGACAAAGTCCGGCATAAAAGTGTGCATTAACATCGTCTGGGTAATGATCCAAAATAGTTAAGTAACGAACTAAAGCACGCTTATAGTTCTTTTGAAGGAAATAATAGTGTGAATTTTCCAAATAAATCATGTAATCAACAGTTTGTTTATGAGCTTTTTTTTGCACTGTTTCTTCTTTGTAAGGCTCACGCTGACTGGCAGGAGTGCCCATTTGAGGTGGTAGTGGGGATGTGATTGCTTTGTCTTTTCTGATGGATCTATAATCAACTGTCTTAAGTTCGTTCAGATAAATCTCTGGACTATTTTTATAGGTCAATGTACGCGGTTTATGTGTTGGAATGGTCTCAATGTTTTTTGGAGCCAACTGGTTGATAGGTTCGTCAGAAGTCATCGAGCGATCAGGATTTTTAGACGTTTCTAATGCTTCTTGTGTCATCAATTCTTTTGGTCTGATTTGTCGTATAGAATCAATATTTTTATAGGTATCGATTTCGGCTAATTTTTTTTCAGTAATGTGATATTCTACCGTTTTGTTATGTTGTGCTTGTTTCTCCGATGAAGAATCAGATAATACACTTTTGTTTTCAGTAAGTAACGAATGCTGATTGTTACGTTGAACCAACTGCTTCCCCCGATAGGTATAAATAATTAACAGAATCATGGTAGAAATAAACACGAAGAGAAACAGGTAGGTGCCTCTGTTAATTGGGGTGTACCTGGATTGTTCTGTTTGATTTAAAAATTTTTGGTCTAATGCCGACATTTGTTCATCAACATTGGAATCTATGGCTGACCAACCCGAAGCAGCATCTTGATTGAAGCCTCCGTCTTGTTCTTTATCCTGGATGCTCTGGGGGGGCTGTTCTTTCTTTAACGCATCTATCTCTTGACGCGATAAAGGATCTCTTCGCCTAAATATTCTATGAAGCAGATTTAAATAAATCATGTTGTTCCAATTTAATTCTCAAATTTCTTTTACCATTTTGCAGTGCGCTTTTTACTTTTTTTAGAGATAAAGCAAGTTCTTGACTAATCGCTTGGTAGGTCAATCCTTTCATATAAAAAAGCTGAATGGCTTCCCGTTGTGGACTGTTTAATTCACTGATAATTTCAACGATCAATTGATCAATTGTTTCTTGTTGCTCTTTCATTTCAACACCGTTTTGCACCGTGTTTGGGATGATACCTTCCTCAAGAGGCAGGGTGTTTGGGTGGTTTTTACGCAATTGCATTAAACATTCATTTTTCGTAACCTGATACAACCAAGATTTAAAGTACCTGATGTTATGTCGCTGAATTTTGTTCACAAGCCCAGCGAATATATCCATTGTAAGGTCTTCTGCACCCTCTTTGTTTTTTAAATAGTTCAAACACGTACCAAAAACGAGGTGACCATACCGCCTATAAATTTCTCCGAATGCCCATCGATTATCGGGATCGGATTGAAGCGCTTTTAGAAGCGCTTCGTCTGCTAAGGAACGGTATTTGTTTTTTTGACGCTGCATTTGGTTTAAAGATGCAAATTTTTACGAATTCCATAAACCTTTTCTGAATAGTAACGGTTTAAATACAAACTAAGAAGTGGTATGGAAGCAGATAATTGATACTTCTAAATTAGATGTCATAAAATAAACACTTGTCTATCAGTTTTTTATTGATAAATATATTGCGGTTGCCAATAGGTGGTAAAGAATATGTGAACAAATGAATCAAATAGCTGTTAAGAAATTGAAAATGATCTTACAGATGTAAAAAAATTTGTATCTTAATAGACAAAAAATAAATCATGACTGAAGAACACGAATTAGAAGACAAAATTGCCGATTTGACAGAGCGTTTACGAAAAGAAAAACCGCCAATTTACGATCATTTGATGGAAAATCCTGTTACGCTTCCAGAAAAGCAGAGTGATGGTTTTCTTAAATCGTTGCGCAAATATAAGGAGCATCTTGAGCAATTGTTAAATAACGATTAATTAGTAACACATAACAAATAAATTATAACAATGAAAACGTACAAAAAGTTAGGTTTCGAATCAGAGGAAACAAAAGAAGTAGTTAAAAATTTAAACTTACTATTAGCTAATTTGCATGTTCACTATCAAAAGTTAAGAAATTACCACTGGAATGTTACTGGTGCTGATTTTTTTGATATTCATGAGACCACAGAAGCAGAATATAATGAGGTTATCTTGGAAATTGATGAAATAGCAGAACGCATTCGTGTGTTTGGGGCGACTCCGATAAGTACGCTGAAAGAATATTTGGAAGTTTCAGAAATAAAAGAAACGGGTACTGATCTTGAGTCCATGGAAATGGTAAAAGAAATTTTACGTGACCAAGAAGTGCTTTTATCTTTCATGGTTGAAACGATTGAAGCTGCTCGCGCCATTGGTGATATTTCGACGGATGATTTGGTGACAGGTTTCATGAAACGTCGCGAAAAGATGCATTGGATGCTTACTTCCTTTGTGAAAGAATCGTAACACCAATTTTGACATTTGACAAGAGGGCTGTCTTAGCGGACAGCCTTCTTTGTTCATAAAAAACAGATCATGTATAAAGTACTAGTTATAGGAGCGAATGGGAATACAGGAAAACGTGTAGTTAACCAATTAGTTGATCATAAAGACTATGAACCCATAGCAATGTTGAGGAATGAAAGCCAGCAACCTTATTTTGATCAAAAGGATGTAGAGGTGCGCATAGGTGATCTCGAAAAAGACCTCGATCATGTTTTTCAAGGCGTAGATAAAGTGATTTTTGCTGCTGGATCAGGCGGTAATACGGGTGATGATAAAACGGAAGCCGTTGATAGAAATGGTGCAATAAAGGCTATTGATCAGTCCGAAAAGGCAGTAATTAACAAGTTCGTTATGCTCAGTTCAATGGGTACGGATATCGCTGACAAAATAAA
>CAJXMN010000162.1 GCA_913056215.1 uncultured Flavobacteriales bacterium
TTTACGACTGGTTTTTTCTATCAGGATGGGGATTTCGATCCTGGAACCAATGCAGCAACGTTGACCTCTCCAGCTCAACAAGATTTGTTTGTGTCTAAATTAGATGCGAATGGAGACTATGTTTGGGCATATCGCTTTGGTAATATTGAAAGAAATCGCGGTAATGATATCATTGTTGATGAAAATGGTGACGTTTACATAACAGGTTACTTTGAGGGTACCGTTGATTTTAATCCAGGAACCGGAACAGAAGAGTTGACTTCAATGGGTATCGTAGATATGTTTGTGTTAAAACTTGATAATGACGGGAATTTCCTGTGGGTTAAACATCTCGGAGGTTCTGGAGCAGAAGAAGGTCAAGCGCTAACTATTAACAAGAATGGGGATGTGTTGGCTTCTGGTTATTTCACCAGTGACATGGATTTTGGTATTGGAGGAACGAGTCAGGTAGTTACATCTGCTGGAGCGCGTGACGCATTTGCTGTTTCTCTTTCTGCAATTGACGGTACGCTTAATTGGTATCGGCAATTTCAAGGAGCCGGAGATGCTTTTACAGCAGACATAGAAGTAGATCGTGATGAAAACATTTTTGTGACGGGATTTTTTGATAATACGATTGACTTCAATCCAAGCCAGGGAAGTCTTACTTTAAGCTCGAATAGTGGTAGTAGAGATATCTTTGTGGTAAAGATTAGTGATGATGGTAATTATTTCTGGGCTAAACGTGCCGGAGGAGCTGGGGATGATCGTGGAGAAGGTTTAGCGATTACTCCTTTAGGAAATATATTTATTGGAGGACAGTTTGAACAAACCGTTGATTTTGATCCTAGTGGAGGAGTTGATGAGTTAACTACCGGAGGACTCATTGATGGATATTTATGGAGTATTGATAATAATGGAATGCATCGTTTTGTGAATCAAATCACGAGTGGCACCAATAATATTATTTATGATCTGGATATTGATCCACTTGGTAATGTATACGCTACTGGTTACTTTACTGGTACAGCTAGTTTTGACGGTACAAATCAATTGACAACAATGGGAGGAAATGATTTGTTTACTGCTAAATATGATGAGAATGGTAACGTAAGCTGGTTAGAAAATGCAGGGAGTTCAGGAAATGATTTTTCATTAGGTATTGATGTTTTCAATGGGTGGAATATTTATACCACAGGTTATTTTAATGGAACTTGTGATTTTGATCCCAATAATTCCAACACTTCTTTAACTTCTGCTGATGCCCTGGATATATTTGTGAGCCGCTGGTCACAAACGTGTACTGCACCAGTTCTTGATAGTATCAATTACACAGCTGCAGACACGTTATTCTGTCCAAGTGAAATGGCATCTACTCAACTGGTCGCTATAGGTGATTTGAATGATGCAGCAGACTGGGAATGGTACACAGAAGGTTGTGGAATGACGCATGTTGCTTCGGGCGATACGGTTACTTTTATGCCAACTGAGACGACGACGTATTATGTGAGAGCTGAAGGTGCTTGTGGTACTCCTCAATCCTGTGACAGTATTACCATCCATATTGATGATTTTGAAGCACCTGTGGCGGATGTGGCTACATTAGATGACATTACAGCGATTTGTGAAGTAACTGAATTGTCGGCACCAACTGCAACTGATAATTGCGAAGGCACGCTACAAGGTACACATGGCGCAACGTTACCAATTACATCGAATACAACGATTACCTGGACGTATGAAGATGCTTCCGGAAATGTAGCTACGCAAACACAAGATGTCGTGCTTACGGGCGTTGATGTATCGACAACTGTTAATGGTATTCAGTTGATTGCCAACAATGACAACGTTGGCGTGGAGTATCGCTGGATTGACTGCAATAAGAACAATGAGCCGCTTGTACATGCGACGAATCAGTCGTATACACCGGAAGAGAATGGAAGTTATGCGGTGATTGTCCTCGAGGAAGGATGTCAGGATACCAGTGATTGTATTGAAGTGACGATGGTTGGATTGGAAGATTATGCTAAAACTGACGTGAAGGTGTATCCTAATCCTAGTAAAGGTGCGTTTACGGTTGAATTGCCTGCTATTGATTTAGTTTCCTATACTGTTACGGATAATGCAGGTCGTATCATTCATGAAGGTGATTTTGATCAATTGGAAAATACGGTTGACTTATCGACTGAGGAGCATGGGGTGTATTTCTTGCGTGTTGAGGAACATGTGGTTAGGTTGGTCGTGCAATAAGGGTAGATTTAACGGTAGATGTAACCGCAAAGGACGCAGTGGATGTAAGGAGTGTTTAGAGCTTTTTAGAGTTCACCGCAAAGAACGCGAAGGAATCGTAAAGGACGCGTAAAGGGCGCAGAGGACGCAGGGAGTTTTTTTGGAGGTTATTCGCTATGCTCATTGAGAGCAATGACATAGATAGGTTAGCTATAGTAATATTTGAATTAGAGAAAAGCTTCGTAGGGATACGGAGCTTTTTTTTGGTTAATGGTGAGGGAGGACGGTGCTCTCGGTACATTTTGTTCTCCACTGCGTTACGCACAAAACACTCGATCACCTACCGTTCAAATTCCATAATAAAATATATAATTGAAACATAAACGTAAGGTGATCGCTGTGCACTGAGCGTATCGAATGTGAGTGATCCCGATCGGAGCTTGCGGAGTATCGGGATTGTACTGAGAGCACTGTTTTACACCACGAGCGTCCTTTTGAATGAAGTCAATGATTTTTATTGATGACTAAGAGGGTACTGTATAGAATAGTGTATCTAAAGCAAGGTTTTCCACAAAATTACAATCACGTCATTTTGAACATATCTTCAAGTTCTAAATTAAAAAAGGGCTGCTTCGGAAAAAGTGCCCTCTTGTTTTCGATTTATTAAATGACTAAATCAAAATTTAAGCTATTATTGACCGTTGCTACTGAAGTAACTTATGATGGAATGAACTAATAATGCTTCTTGACTAACTTCATTTTTGGTAAGTTCCCATTCTCCAGATTTTAACTGGAAGTATTCATCACTCATGGTAATCGTTGATTTGCCAAATAAGATACATTGATATTCAAAAATATATAGTTGTTCATTTTTGATAGCAACATCTAAAGAAACGTAAGGTGTATTTAAGGCTTTGTAAAATGAATAAAGGTGGTTTAAATATTTTTCAGGAAAATCTGAATTACACCCACTTTTATAATCTTTGCCTTGTCCACTGGCTCTGAAATCGTTTGATTTTATTCCTCTGCTTAGAACAAATAGTTTATCATGGAAGATCAGAATTTTCCAATCATTTTTGAGTTCCGGAATAAACTCCTGAACTATAAACTTGTGTTTGGTATGAGATTCACGAGTGTAGTTTTTGTGTCGTTTTGCTCTTAAAAGATCTTTAATCCGAGTATTCAATGATTTTTTTTCAGAAATCAATACAGCAATTTTCAGAGCCTCATTTTTGTTATGAGCTAGGTATACATTTTTGCTCTTGGCTCCGCTAGCACCTTTTAATACTGTTGGGAATTGGATTTTACCATCGTTTAATGAGCTTTTAAAATCCTGTACATTGCCAAATACTAAAGTTTTTAAATCGGAAACTCCATTAACCTTAAACTGTTTTCTTAGCAACTCCATGAATACCTTGTTTTCATGTGCTTTGAGGAATTCAACTTTGGGAATGAGGGTATAGCCTGAACGATCAAGATGTTCGACAATATCTAAGAGGAAAGATCTATAACTACTTTCAGCCTCTTCAATTGAACTGATGATGATGGGTGTAGATGTATCGAATTTTTCAATGGTTTCAATGTTTCTTGCATTTATAAAAACTGCATGATATCCTTTTTCAAAACATAGATTAGAAATGAGGTTTTGATCCAGACCACCACCACGGACGAAAAAGCCAGTACTTCCTTCACCACCTGTCTGAACACCAGGCATAAGCTGGATAGATCGGAGAACGTCTACCTCTCCCATTAGA
>CAJXMN010000163.1 GCA_913056215.1 uncultured Flavobacteriales bacterium
AATGGAACGAATCATCGTGCTGTCGCGTTCAAAGTGAATATTTTTTTGACTCCATGAAGAGAAATGACTGAATAACAACAACGCAAAAAAGAAGAATAATCTCATAGCACAATTCTTTTGGAGCTTGAAAATTAAGGAATATTTGACGAATTGACGACAAGACCTGAAGCGATGATATAAAAAGAATGATAGCTCACTGACATAAAATGTTTTTGTTGCCTTACATTTGTAGCAAACAAAAGTTGGTATGAGGTCAAAATTCAATCGCACAGTTCACATCATTACGACAATAGCGCTGCTGGTTATTGCACTACTTATTGTTGGTTATTATTTATTTGCGGATAATTATGCAGATCTAAAAAATGTTCCAACTACCTTATATGTGGCGGCCATCGTATATATTTTGATTCAATTGATCAAGCGCAATATCACAAAAAAAATGCCTTGGTTCGACTGGCTTTATTATCTAGGCCTAATCGCCATTGTATTGCCTTTTATCCTACCGGAAAAGGAATGGGTGTTTTCATTGGCGATCTATGGCTCTTTTGCTTTGGTCATTCCACCACTCGTTGAATTATTGCAGCTCCTCTCAAAAAAGAAGTAAAATTTCATTCTGCCACTTCAAGACTATGAAATCATGTTATTTAGAGGTAGTTTTTAATCGGAATGTGGCCATGAGCAGCACGCCAAAAAGGACGGAGGCAAATAATAAATGAGCAGTTTGAACGAGTCCAGGCATTTTAAAATGGGCCAAAAGTACACCACTTAAAAGCTCTATAGTCAGAATGATAAATGACCAATGAAGAATACGTAGTGCTTTTACTTTGCGTTTCATCCAGAACAGGGCTGTGATTAAGGCAAGTACGAGCCATGAAAAGCTACGGTGAATGAAGAATATTGCTCCGAAATTTTCGCTCCAACCTTCGCGACCAATTCCAGCCTTACGCAGATAATCAATTTCCTCACGCACTTGAGTCCCCAGAAACATTTGCGAAAACGTGACCAGAAATATGAAGAGGACAAGCACGTAAAATCCACGTGAAACGGGTATGTCTTTTTGTTGTGAGGGGCTAATAAGTCGGATGATGTATAATTGGATCCCTATAATGAGCAGAGCGAGAAACATGTGAATGGTAATGGTCCAGGGAACGAGGTTGGTCGCTACCACGATAGATCCAAACCAAGCTTGAAAACCGAGTATTATGAGATTAATTCCTGCGAGGATTACGAGCTTCCGTTGGCGATATTTGAAAAGAATCCAAAGAAAGACCAACAAAACTCCGTTTCCTGCCAAGAAACCAAATAAGCGATTAACGTATTCCGTCCAGGTCTTTGAAGCGTTAAAAGCCTCCTCACGATACACATCTGGATTGTTTTTGATTTTTTTGGCGGTTGCGTCCAGACCGACTGTTTCAAGTAGATGACAAAATTTTTCTACTTTTTTTACGCGCTTTTCACCGTATATAGCCTTATAATCTTCTGGTAACTCTTCACTTGAGGTTGGAGGAACCCATTGACCGAAGCACTTCGGCCAGTCGGGACAACCCATGCCGCTGCCAGTGATTCGAACAAAACTTCCCGCAATAACCACCAGGTAAATAAGCACTAACGTCAACCAGTTGAATCGAACAAACCACTTATTAAATTTCATGTCAGTCAAATTATGCCAAATGCAATAAAAATAATTACAAAGTTAAGATTTTAGCGGTTGAGGACGGATTTTCAGTATAGAAAAGACCTACTAGATTGTTAAAACGTTACACTTCTTTATTTATCGATTGTCGCAAGCTATATCGACCAGTAATATTGGAGAGAGATACTAATAAAGAATTATAATATTTATGGAATATTCTGAGATAAGTTACATGATCACTTATTCGGTAGATTCTGCTGGAATAAACTTCATAGCAATAGAATTAACACAGTGTCGCGTATTTTTAACAGTGTAACCTTCACCCAGAAAAACATGTCCCAGGTGGCCTCCACAATTCGAGCAAACAATTTCTGTTCGTCGTCCGTCATCATCAGGTCGTCGTTCTACTGCACCTTCAATTTCGTCATCAAAAGACGGCCAACCGCAAGAGGCATTGAATTTATCATTAGACCGATACAATGGAGCATTACACTGTTTACATACGTATGTACCGTTTTTTGTATTTTCAAGCAGTTCCCCAGAAAATGGACGCTCTGTTCCCTTCTCCAATAAGACGCGCTTTTCTGCATCTGTGAGCGTGTTGTACTGATCTTTCGTTTTCATATTTTTCTGCTTTCAGTGAGTTGAATGAACAGCCTTTATTCTTATTTGTTTGTGCGAAATTAATGTTTATGATTGATATTGTTTCTATGTCCAGTAAGCAACAAAATCAAACGCTTTATTTAAAATGATTCTAAAATACCATTTTTTAGGTATTGTGGTAACGCTTCATTTCAAGTTACTTTGTCAAAAATTTAAATGAATTAGCGATGATTAAAAAAACACTATTGATTGCAGCATTATTAGCTACCGCTGTAGCATGTAAAAAAGAAGGGTGCACAGATCCCGCCGCAACGAATTACAATGAAGAAGCGAAAAAAGATGATGGTTCATGTACTTATCCGGCAGAAGATAATTATGATGTTCCTTCCAATTACACGTTTACTGATGGAAATGGCAATTCTACGGTGAATTATCAAGGTCAGATCGATCGATTGAACCAGCTGAAAGAGATGGTTACACTCATGAAGTCAGGAAATTCATCTGTTGTGAGTGCACAAGATCTAAAAGATATGTTTGCCAATACAGGCGGTAATGGTAATGGTAATTTCAGTTTTTCATCGTCAAAAAGGCTAGAAAATAAATGTTTTCAGGCAGATGTAGGTATGTTTGAAAAGTGGATGGATAGTTTAGCTGTTTCAAGTCAAAGCTACGCTAGTACGGCCTCTGATGGTCAGGCGGGAACTGTTACCGCGGGTTCTGGTTCTGTTTACCTCGTTAATGCCAATGGAGTTGAATACGTTCAGTTGATTGAAAAAGGGCTTATGGGAGCAGTTTTTATGAATCAGGCACTCAACGTTTATTTTGGTTCTGGAAAAATGGATGTGGATAATTCATCTGCAGAAGATTCAGGAAACGGTAAGTACTATACGAAAATGGAACACCACTTTGATGAAGCTTTTGGTTACTTTGGTGTAGCAACCGATTTCCCTGCAACTATTCCTTCAAATTTTTGGGGTAAGTATTGTAATAAACAAGATCCTGCGATCAATTCAAACGCTGATATGATGGATAACTTTATCAAAGGAAGAGCAGCGATTTCTAACGATGATTTGACCGCACGGGATGCTGCTATTGAGGCGATTCGCTTGGAATGGGAAGAGATTTCCGCTAATCAGGCGATCAGTTATTTAGAAGGTGCAATTAGTCAATATGGTTCTGATAATGCCAAGTTCTTACACGAACTTTCTGAAGCGTATGCCTTTGCTATGAACTTGCGGTACGCGCCGACAGAAACGAGAAGAATGAGCATGAGCGAGCACCAAGCACTCATGAATCAGTTCAAAGAGAACTTCTGGGAAATGGAGGTCGGTGACCTCAATGACATCATTTCTACGATTGATGCGAAATACTAAAAATTAAAACAATGAAGATAAATAAGCTTGCTCCAACTTTTTTGCTCTTGCTGACAACTGCACTTGTGATTGCGGCTTGTAAGAAAGAGGATGAAGAAGGGGATAAATCCAGTTTCGACAAAAAAGCATTGCTCACCAATCTCTCGGAGAATATGATTCTTCCGGCAGTGAACCAATACAATGAAGATGTCAATACTTTGTTAGTTGACTTTCAGGATTTCGAGCAAAATACAACGGCACAACAGCTGGAAATTGTCCAGGAAAGTTGGAAGCAGGCTTACTTATCGTGGCAAACGGTGAAAATATTTGACTT
>CAJXMN010000164.1 GCA_913056215.1 uncultured Flavobacteriales bacterium
TGATTACTGATTACTGATTACTGATTACTGATTACTGATCACTGATTACTGATTACTGATCACTGATTACTGATCACTGATCACCAACAACATCTTAAACATTTTTCTTATCTTCGCGATAGCAAAAACAAAAAATTAGTAGAATGAAAGAAGTTTATATAGTCTCGGCTGTCAGAACGCCTATGGGTAAATTTATGGGTGGCCTTTCAGGTGTTGCCGCAACACAACTTGGTGCCACAGCAATCGAAGGCGCCATCGAAAAAGCAAAAGTAAAAAAGGAAGCTGTGAATGAAGTTTTTATGGGGAATGTGCTCCAGGCCAACTTAGGTCAAGCTCCTGCTCGTCAGGCTGCTATAAAAGCTGGACTTTCTGATTTAACTCCATGTACCACTGTCAACAAAGTGTGTGCATCGGGGATGAAGTCCATGTCATTGGCTGCTCAGTCTATTATGACAGGTGACAATGAGATTGTTGTTGCGGGTGGTATGGAAAATATGAGTCAAACTCCTCATTACGTATCTGGTCGAAAAGGAGTAAAACTCGGCGATATCAAAATGACTGACGGTATGATTAAAGATGGTCTTACTGATGTTTACAATCGCGTACATATGGGGAATTGTGCAGACGACTGTGCTACTGAATACAATTTTTCACGAGAAGATCAGGACAATTTCGCTATTCAATCTTATGAAAAAGCTGCTAAAGCTTGGAAAGATGGTAAATTTAAAGAAGAAATTGTACCTGTAAACGTCCCACAACGCAAGGGTGATCCAGTTGTCATTGACGAAGATGAAGAATACAAAAACATCAAACTCGACAAAGTTGCCAAGTTGAGACCAGCTTTTAGTAAAGATGGAACTGTAACAGCAGCAAATGCATCCACATTAAACGATGGAGCATCAGCCGTTATCGTAGCTTCTAAAGAGGCTGTTGAGAAACATGGTTTAAAACCAATCGCAAAAATCGTTTCCTATGCGGATGCCGCACAAGAATCGAAGTGGTTCACTACTTCTCCCTCTAAAGCACTTCCTATTGCAATTGGTAAAGCAGGATTGACCAATGATGATATTGATTTTTGGGAATTAAACGAAGCTTTTTCTGTGGTAGGTTTAGCCAATATCAAATTATTAGGTATCGATGCGAGTAAAGTGGACGTCAATGGAGGTGCTGTTGCACTCGGACACCCACTAGGTAGCTCTGGCTCACGCATCATAGTTACATTGATTAATGTGCTCAAGCAAAAAGGTGGTAAGTACGGTGCCGCTGGAATCTGTAACGGTGGTGGAGGTGCATCCGCAATGGTCATCGAAAACCTTGACTAATAGAACCTGAAATAAAATAGTTAACGAAAAAGGTGTGCACTGGTTGTACACCTTTTTTTAATTCTCTAATCAATGAACGAATAACCAAACACGCCCCACTACCACATACTACCAACCGATCACCAATCACCAACACCACGCCCTACCAACTGATCACCGATCACCGATTACCAATACCACGCCACACCAACTAATCACCGATTACCAATACCACGTCCTACCAACTGATCACCGATCACTGATCACTAATCACTAATCACTCCTTAACTATCTTGAATACCGTTTGACGCTCAGATTTTTTCCATTCTACCCTTAAAAAATAAATACCAGAAGAAAAGTGCTGTACTGGAATTTGAAAATGATCCTCTCCTATCACTTCAGGCTTCACCATTATTGATTGACCCAACTGATTCAAGAATTGAATGGTTGAACGATCTATCGACCCTTTAATTGTCAAAGTATTCTTCACAGGAATAGGATAAATGTTGATACGTTCATTAGCTTCATACTGATCTATCGACACATCGCCTAAATTTATAGTCAACGTAGTGTCACATCCAGCATCATCAGTAATTGTTATAGTATATTCTCCATCACACAAATCAAATTGACTGATACCACTGGCGGTATTAGAATGACTCCAATCAAAAGAATATGGAGCGATTCCACCTTCAACAAGCAATTGAATAGAACCATCACAACCTCCATTACCAGTACTTACAAACGAATTTATCGTGAATGGATCCGGAGCTGGAACATAGATACAATAACTATCCTGTTGTCCCATATCGTCTGTTACCATCACGCAATGTTGACCAGCAGACAAATTCGTCGCTGTCTGTGTCGTTTGATTTCCAGCCGAAGTTCCCCATGAATAATTATAGGGTGGTGTTCCATCATTAGGTGTAATCGTCGCTGTACCGTCATCGCCGCCAGGACAAGATACCCCCGTATAAGATGGATAGAGCGCAAGACCATTACTCGTCGGATAGGTGACTACAGCTTTCATAGAAACGGGAACATGGTCAGACATGTAGTACAAAGCATTCACTATGCTGTCGGGATACATTGAATTACTTCCTGCTAGCAAATTGGAGTTAAAATGATTACCATCATTACCAACAGCATCATAAGAACCAGATATATAACGAAGACTATCAGCACCTGTAAGCACATTCATCGATACCAAAATCTGATCAAAGCGATCATCTAATCCTCCTTTGGAGCCGCAATCATAATTCATACTAGTTCGTGTTGACTGAGTGTGTAACCATGAATAGCTACCATTATTGTTCCAATTTCCAGGTGCATTAATAGGATCCTTCAACCCTACAGGACCAGACAACAATTCTTGATAACCCGATTCATAAGCACTGTAAACATTAAAATCTCCCAATACAAAATGATGATGATTTGAAGGTTGTAAGGCGATATAATCCATCAGATCAGATGTTTGGTTAAAACGGATGTTTTCGTTTGTCGAACTATTACCTGCCTTGAGATGGCAAACATAATAATCCACAAAAGTCGTATCAAAATAGACACCCAAATTTGGATCATTCATGTAAAAAACGTAATGATCAATCTCCCGAGGATAAGTCGTAACTTGACTGTGCGAATAATAGGTCAATTTATCAGCGTTATAAAAAAGTCCATTATTAAGTGATCCGTCGCTTGTAAAAGGAGCCTGCTGATAATTTGGAGCATTAGCAAATGAAAAAGAATGATTCATAATACTATCCATTCCCGATTCACTTTGTACCTCACAAACTGCCAAAACGTCTGGACGCATATAAGATAAAAGTTTACCCAATGTATCTGCGCGATCTGTAACAACAGTGTTCGTTCCACAGTCATCACGCCCCTCAGGGAAATTCAATAAATTATAGGTAACTACCGTTAAAGTGTCCGTTTGACTCCAGGACGCCAGCGATAAGAGCAGACCAATCACACATAATTTTATTCGAACCATACTGCAAAAATACAATCATTATCTATATCCCACCAATTTACAACCCATTATACGAAAGCTCACAGCATAAAAAAACTTCATAACATATTGAATTCACGAGACTTAAAACAAAAACTCAATAGATTCAAATCAACTATACACAAGCTTCATTGTTTAAAACAGATAGTAATTGTCAAGAACTTTAACGTTCACCTAGATGGCTATAACATGTTGCCATTGTTAACTGGAGAAGTAAGCGAAGGTCCAAGAAAAGAAATCTTCTATTTTGATGATGATGGAAACTTGAACGCCTACAGATATGACAAGTGGAAAGTTCACTTTAGAATTCAAGAAAACCATGGTATGGAAGTATGGCAAAAAGGATACACAGACCTAAGGTTCCCTCTTTTAATTGACTTAAGAGCAGATCCTTATGAAAGAACTCCTCATGATGCTGAAGATTACAACCATTGGGTGGCTGAACGTATGTTTGTACTTGTGCCAGCTCAAGCAAAAATCAAAGACTTCTTAATGACCTTCCAAGAGTATCCACAACGACAAGAAGTGGGTAGACTTAGTCTTGATAAAGTGTTAGAGCAAATACAAGGCAGCAAAAAGAACTAGTGGGTTGAACACCAAA
>CAJXMN010000165.1 GCA_913056215.1 uncultured Flavobacteriales bacterium
CTGAGGGTTTATGCAAGCTCTTCAACAGACAGCTGCATTATCAAAAGCAGTTAGGATATCTGAAATACTGTCCCCATAATAATAGAAGCTGTTATATGCATTATTAGGAAACCCAATAAGATTTGCCACCATGTAAAATCTGTAAAGAGTATTGGCATAGCGAAAAATACACCCAGATAAATGACTTTGGTAATTACTAAAAAAAGCATCGAATTCTTATAATTAATACCGTATACTTCTAAAGCACCTCTTTTATGAAAATCACGTAACTGCCCAAAATCACCAAAAAATTTAGACAACGTCATTAAACCATACAAAAGAGGACCAAATAGATATTGATACCGGTATACCTTTTTTTGTTCTGCCTTTTTTGCCAAACGCAATAGCCCTTTTGATTCTATATCGCCATCCCATCCATACAAGTTTGTGTAGGTGTGATGAAAGAGATTGTGTTGAAGCTTCCAATTGATCACATTACTTCCCAAGAGAAACATTGTATTTCCCATCAGTTTATTGAGCCAGTTATATTTTGAAAACGAACCGTGAACTGCATCATGCATGACCCCCATTCCGATTCCGGCTTCTCCAACACCCATGATGACTAATAATATAATCACCATCCACGCAGGCATGTCAACCGTGAGGATCAATGTGATCGGTGCTAAGTATATTCCAATCATCATAATGGCTTTAATAACCATTCGGTAATCACCCTGTGAAGTGATTCCTTTATCCTTAAAATAGGTTCTAACATTTTTAGATAATTCCTTAGCAAAAAGATCCTCCTCTTTTCGGTCTGCTTTAAACTGAATTGTTTCCATCAGGATTAAAGTTAATTCTAAATCATTTTGAAACTGCATAGTAACGAAAAAAACGATTATGCCAAAATGAGAATTGTCAGTTTTCAAATTTGAAGATTCATCAAATACAACAAACTCATATCCCGTTCATAAATACCAGCAGACAAGTTGCCGTTTCTGGATGGAGCTATGTGGTATTCCCCTCTGACAACCAACCATTTCGAACCCGTACACCGACAAAGAAAAGTGAGATTGTTCTCAACAATACCGATCACTCTGTACAATACAGACGAAATAAAAAGCTACAGATTGTAAAAACTAAACATCGCTATGTTACAATTGTCACTACAGTTGAACAACTCAATGCGTACTTTTGATTTAAAACAATCAGCAATGAAAGAAAGACTGCTTACCCAATGGACATTGTCTCGCGCCCTGTTTTTAATACTAGGAATTATGGTAATCGCTCAATCTGTGATGAGTCACCAGTGGTTTGGTATTGTAATTGGCGGTTATTTTGCTTCCATGGGATTATTTGCTTTTGGGTGTGCTTCAGGAGGTTGTTTTGGCGGGAATTGTAAAACTACACCGAGAAAAGAATCGAATGATTCCGTTGAAACCTCAACCAAAACTACTATTAAGGAATAGGTCAGCATTTATTAAACGAAGGTGCAGCGAACTGGATTAACGCTTCTATTTAAATTCGCTTAAAAACCAACTTGATATCTCCAGTCTTTCGACTGTTCGAGATGACGCGTTGGTTTATATAATCTTTCGTCGCGTGCAGCGCGACGCCCCCCTCCTCGCAACCGTCACTTCGAATCCGTCGACTGACGGTGAGAAGTCCGGTTGTACTCAACAATAACGAAATCAAATCCAGGGCGTTTCCTTCGGCCAGGCTATTCGCTCTTATATTTGTTTACTTGCACCTCAAAGGAGTTCCCCTACAAATGCACATGCACTGAACACATTACAAAAAAATACTTAGTGAAGTAATCCTTAACGTGGCATCTTGCATAAAAAAACGTTATTTCTACAAATAGCAGCGCTTCTCCCCCTGCCTTTCCTCAAAAAATACTAACTTTAACAATCTAACATAATTACTACTCAATGAAACTGCTCGATACCCTCAACAAGACCAATACCATTGAAAAAACTTCTTTTTTCAAAACACTGAGTGCCTTAATTGAAGAAGCGCAGAACTCAGATCAAATTGATGATATCCTTGAAGACAATAGACAGATCAAGGAATTAGAGTACGAGCGATTAGCGAAAGTTTTTATGCTGCTCAAAGACGCTTACAAGTCTCAACTCAAGTTAGAGTTAGCCAATAACCTATCACAACTGGATATATTCATTGATATCTTGATCCGTGATGGGAACAGCATTTTACAAGACTTCTGGTTTGAGGATATTTACAAAAAGGAGATCGCTCAATTAGAAAAGGACAGTAAAGCGTTCATCAAAACAATCGATGAGGAATCAAAAGACATTGAAGAAGCGCGATTGAGAGATTATCAGATCTACAGGAGCTGTGTAATGACAGCTTATACCAATGATGAATCAAGCAATCTCGATAAGAAAGTCACAACAGACGAATATTCGATACTACAAACATTAGCAGAAGAACTCGACCTTTCCAATGAAGAGATTCGATTGATCAACTTTAGCATTGTACCGCTAGAGACCTTGCGTATTGATGATATCATTAAGCAATTGAAAGACCTGTCGATCATTTTCTTCCATAAGAAAGACAGCAATGTGTATGTTCCAGATGAGGTAGTGAAAGTTTTGAGAGAACTGAGAGGGAAAAGCATCGCTGATAAATACATGAGACGATTGCTGAAATCTTTAAAGAATCCTGAACTTAATGCCATTTGTAAGAAGCACAACATCAGTCAACGGGGTATTGAAACCGAAGAAAAGATCAAAAGCATCATCAATCAAGGAATTTCTGTAAAAGGAATCTTGAAAAAAGGAATTCACAAAGATGGTCTTACACTTACTGATCGTAAGAAAGAGGTGAATAAAGTGATGGAAAACCTGGGTATTGATCCGAAGGGAACGACCATTGAAGAAAAGATCGATCATATTACTGAGCATTTCAATAAAATGGAACGCGATGAAACGATCGGGATTTCGGCTGAGGGATATAACAAGTTGTGCAAAGACATTGAGACGAATCTTCCGAAATTCAATGTGTTTTTAAGATCAGAATTTGAATTCCGTGAAGAGAATGTGGTGGACAGTGAATTCTTAACGGATCACAACATGAAACCGAGAGATATTCTTGACTTATTGTCGAAAGATGAGATCAAGAAATTTTGTGAAGCGACAGGTGTAAAGACCAGAGGTGATGAAGTACAAAACATTCTCGAACACTACACGGATACAGAAAGTATCTACATTGAGAATTACGAGCACATCGGAAATAGAGATCTCGAAGCATTGCGTTCCAACAATATTCACCTGAATTCATCGGAACTCGGTGTGAAATTCGAAGAGGTAACCAAACTCTTGTTCCAGGATTTAGGCTTTGAGGTAGATGAAGAACTCCGAAAAGAAGTCAACGACCGAAAAGATAAGATCGACATCTTGATCCGCACCAAAGAGAAAGAAGTGATCATCGTAGAGTGCAAAACACTAAAATCAAAGAAGTTCAATAAATTCTCCAGTTGTTCGCGTCAGATCAAATCCTACCAAAAGCATTTGAGCCAAAACGGATACCGCGTGATCAAAACCTTATTGGTGGCGCCCGAATTCTCACCCGACTTTGTAGAGGATTGCGACCTAGATATCGACTTGAACCTCTCCCTGATCACCAGCGATGTCTTACTCAACATTTGGAATGGCTTCAAAAAAGCAAAACATCAGGTGTTCCCTGTGAATCTATTGATGCGGGATGCTTTGATCAGTGATGATAAGATTTTGAAGGCGTTGAAGGTGAAGTAATAGATTCTCCAATATTTCTTTTGAGTTTGTTTAAAATTCAATCCCCATAGAAGTTTTATAGTTCAATTCTATTATAATATTTTTATCCACTACTGTCCGATAAAAATAAGAATTAGTCAATTCACACCATAAAAG
>CAJXMN010000166.1 GCA_913056215.1 uncultured Flavobacteriales bacterium
ATGATTCTCACCATTTCGGATGATTTGCGCGTGGTTTTAATCAAACTAGCCGATCGTTTGCACAACATGCGAACGCTGCAAAGCATGCGTCACGATAAGCAGCTCAAAATTGCCTCGGAAACGAACTTTTTGTATGCACCACTCGCCCATCGACTCGGACTTTATTCCATCAAGAGCGAGCTAGAGGATATGTGCTTAATGTACATGAACCCTCAAGCCTATGAAGAAGTAGAGCGCAAACTGAAATCCACAAAAGCTGTACGACAACGTTTCATTCGACGATTTACGCATCCCATCAAAGAAGCGTTAAATGAAGAAGGATACGTCTTTGAAGTTAAAGCGCGCACCAAATCTATTGCCTCCATTTGGCGTAAAATGAAGAAAAAGGAAGTTCCTTTTGAGGAAGTTTATGATTTATTTGCAGTGCGTATCATTTTGGACACGCCCGAAGAATTAGAAAAACCAGATTGCTGGCGCGTTTACAGTATCGTCACTGATTTCTATCAACCCAATCCGGATCGTTTGCGTGACTGGATATCTACACCTCGTGCGAATGGTTACGAATCCTTGCACACGACAGTGATGAGTCCGCAGGGAAAATGGGTTGAAGTTCAAATTCGTTCTAAACGCATGAATGAAATCGCTGAAAAAGGTCTGGCGGCGCATTATAATTACAAAGAATCAAAGGATGGCGACAATAAATTCGATCGATGGATAGGAGAAATTAGGGACTTGATTGATAATCACTCCCATGACGCCATGGATTTTGTGAATGAATTTAAACTGAACCTGTTCAACGATGAAATTTATGTTTTTACTCCGCAGGGTGAATTGCGCGTTTTACCAACTGGGGCAACGACACTAGATTTTGCTTTTGATATTCATACGGATATTGGACTTCAATGTATTGGAGCAAAAGTGAATAATCGTCTGGTTCCGTTGAGCCACCAACTCAAAAGCGGTCATCAGGTTGAGATTATCACTTCAAGCAAGCAAAAACCGAATGAAGAATGGCTTAAATTCGCAGTTACTGCTCGTGCGAAGCAAAAAATAAAAGGAGCCTTAAATGAAGAGCGCAAGAAAATTGCAGAGGACGGAAAAGAAATTTTAGACCGCAAATTCAAACAGCACAATATTCGATTCATCAGTGAAAATATATCATTGCTTGAAAAATACTATAACGTCTCCACTGCTACTGACCTCTACATTCGCATCGCGAAGGGCAAAGTAGACCTGGCTAAACTTCGAAAAATCAAGAATCAAGGCGGCGTACTCAAATTGGAAGAAGAGAAAAAGACCCGAAAAATAAAGCGGGCGACGGACATCAATAAACGTATCAATAAGAAAAAAGATACTTTAATTATTGGGGACGATTTCAACAATATTGATTATCAGTTCGCGAAATGTTGTAATCCTTTACCGGGCGATTCTGTTTTTGGATTCATCACCATTAATGATGGTATTAAAATTCATAGAACCGATTGTCCCAATGCGGAAAACATGATGTCTAAAATGGCCTACCGCTGTATCAGTGCGCGGTGGAAAGCAAAAGAAGTTCGGGAGCACCTCGCTAAATTGCGTATCATTGGTATTGATGATATCGGTATTGTCAATAAAATCACAGAAATTGTATCTTTCCAGCACAACGTGAATATGCGTTCGATTAGTTTTGAGTCAAAAGATGGTATGTTTGAAGGTAAAATTCAGGTGTATGTCATGGATCGTTACCACCTGGATGAACTTATTGAAAAATTTGAGCTATTAGAAGGAATCAAGCGCGTCGAGCGATGGGATGATATCGATCACGATACTGCGATGTACGAGGAGGATACACTTAGTTGATTGCTTTAAATTTGAAGTGAAAAATATCTTAGATACCTAAAATCTTCTATTTTCTTATCGGAACGGTTTCCATAAAGGTAGTTATTTTGGTGATTTTTATGATTTACAAACATAAACGCAGAACTTTATGACCTTTAATTCGTTAACTTGGCAGTCGTTTATTCCTTACCATGAGTTATCGCTACATCATATTATTTACGTTCATGCTCACGATCTTCGTAGTGCTGGACTTATATATCTGGTATGCGCTGCGAAAAACAAGCAAGAAAAAGGCATTTAAACGTTTTAAATGGTTGATACCATTTACGACATTTCTGTTCTTTTTTGGATTTATTGCTAACCTTTATAGATCTTCCATTGGAATTTTCAACGCCAATCTAGTGATCAACATCATTGTGGGATTCTCCTTCGGAGTGTTCATTGCAAAACTAATCATGGCTTCTCCGTTCCTGATTGAGGATCTTTTTCGCCTTTCTTTATGGATTATTTCACGATTCAAAAAGAAATCAAACCGCAATAAATCATACACAGAGCGTCGCCGCTTTGTGCGGAACCTATCACTCAGCCTGGCTGCCGTTCCAGTCATCGGAACAATCTATGGGATTACCAAAGGGAAATATAACTACCAATTGAAGCGTATTCCTTTAGTCTCAAAACGATTACCAGAAGCATTTGATGGCCTCAAAATTGTTCAATTCTCCGACTTTCATGCCGGGAGCTTCGACAACTATGTAGCTGTAAGGGAAGGCTTAGAAGCCATTAACGCAAGAAATCCTGACCTTGTTCTTTTTACAGGCGACCTGGTCAATAACCATGCGCTAGAGAGTGAACCTTTTTTGGAAATGCTTAAGCAGATTAAAGCTCCGCTCGGTAAATTTGCCATATTGGGTAATCACGATTACGGCGATTATGTTTCCTTTGATTCTGAGGAAGCAAAAGCGAAGAATATGGACCATTTATTCACTAATTTCAAAAAAGCCAATTTTGATCTCTTGCTAAACGAAAATCGGACCATCCAAAAGGAGGGAGGTCAGATTCAGATTATTGGAGTTGAAAATTGGGGACAGGCACCATTTCCGCAACATGGAGATCTCGATCGCGCAACAAAAGGACTTGATCCCGACAAATTTTCCATTCTATTGTCCCACGATCCCGATCACTGGGAATATCGAGCACGAGAACATCCATTTCCTTTTGACCTCACTTTAAGTGGCCATACGCACGGAGCACAATTTGGGGTAGAAATTCCAGGGTGGAAATGGAGCCCCGTAAAATACCGTTACAAGCGATGGATGGGGCTCTATCAAGAAGGAGATCAATATTTGTTCGTCAGCAAAGGATTTGGATTTTTAGGCTTTCCTGGGCGTATCGGAATGATGCCCGAGATTGTAGAGTTTAACTTATCTCGAACTTGATGAATCAGTCTAATAAGTTTATTACAATTGGAATCTCAGTCATTCTGCTAGAGCACGAATAAGCGAACCGTCAAAGGAAGCACCGCAAATAACCGTAAGTACACGTTGAAAAGAAGTAGAAACTAAAAAGTCTAGCGTTTAAAAACCTATTGATCCACTTAACCGTTTGTTGTCTAACAATACTAATCTTCCTCAACATTTGGTCATGAATCGTATGTAGGTGTAATAACTCATTGTACAAAAAAAGGCCTCACTTACGTGAGACCTTTAGCTTTTGGGTGGAAGATCGGTTTACTTTGTGAACCGAAAACTCTTCCGTGAACCTTTCAAAAGCTAAAGGTCCTTGCCAGGAGCCTTTTTTGTATTCATCAAATCATTACAAAAGCGAGCTTGGATCAGTCTCAAAAGTTGGGGAGAGATTTAAGGATTAATACTTTTCTTTGTAAAAAAAACAGTCTTGGAAAATTA
>CAJXMN010000167.1 GCA_913056215.1 uncultured Flavobacteriales bacterium
CCAATTTGCTCAATTAATGTCTTTGCAATTTCAGGAACGTAAACAGTTGAAGTTTGTGCTTGACCACCAACCTCTTGTGCAGTGATTTTTTTAGCTGTAGCGATATCCTTTGGATAGTGTGTCAATATCTGTGATCCAATTCGGTCTTTGAGCGGTGTTACAATACTTCCTCGGTTGGTGTAATCTTCCGGATTGGCAGTAAAAACGAAGTTGACATCGAGGGGTAGGCGAATATTGAACCCGCGAATTTGGACGTCGCCCTCCTGCAAAATATTGAAGAGTGCAACTTGTATACGCGCTTGTAAATCAGGTAATTCGTTGATGACAAAAATACAGCGATTCGCTCGCGGAATCATTCCGTAGTGAATGACGCGCTCATCAGAATAACTCAGCTTTTGCGCCGCTGCTTTGATGGGGTCAATGTCACCAATCAGGTCTGCTACAGAAACATCGGGCGTAGCCAGCTTCTCGTAAAAGCGATCCGATCGATGCAACCATTCGATGGGCATTTCATCACCTTTTTCGGCTTTGATACGCTTTCCATAACCCGAAATAGGGCAGAAAGGATCGTCGTGAACGTCTGAACCCGCAATGTATGGAATATACTCATCCAGCAAATCCACCATTGAACGGGCGATTCGCGTTTTTGCCTGACCGCGCAAGCCCAATAAATTAATATTGTGCTTTGATAATATTGCGGTCTTCAATTGAGGAATGACGGTATCTTCATAGCCGATAATCGTTTTAAAAACAGGCTCATTTTGGGCGATTTTGTCCAACAAGTTGCTGCGCAATTCATCTTTAATGGAGCGGGAAGAGTACCCCTCGGATTCTAATTGTCCAAATGTTTTGATTTTCGTTTTATCCATCTCAGCGTATATTTTTCTTTTTATTCTTTTCGTAATCTTCAAATATCATTTCGCCTAATCCTCTCAGCCCCGTGTAAAAAGCTTTGCCCTGGTTAGCCGCTGTAAACTCTTCAACAAACTCCTGAAGGTAAGGATCCTGCGCGATCATGAAAGTGGTAACTGGAATACCTAACTTTCGCGCTTCTTTGGCTTTATCCATACACTTGTTGGTGATATAAGGGTCTAAGCCCATGCTGTTTTTGTAATATTCTCCATTTGGCAAGTGCAAACAACTGGGCTTTCCATCCGTGATCATAAAAACTTGTCGGTTGGACTGTTTTTTTCGCTTGAGAATGCCCAACGCAAGGTTGAGTCCCGCTACTGTATTGGTATGATAAGGACCCACTTGCAAGTAAGGTAGATCTTTGACCTTAATTGGCCAGGCGTCGTTACCATATACGATAATATCAATATGATCTTTTGGGTACCGCGTTTTAATGAGCTCTGTAAGCGCCATGGCTACTTTTTTTGCAGGTGTAATGCGATCTTCTCCGTAAAGAATCATACTGTGACTGATATCAATCATCAGCACTGTACTCATTTGACTGTTGTGATGGGTGTCGTGAACGGTTAAATCTTTTTCAGTCAGTCTGAAATCATCAATACCATTGTTAACATAAGCATTTTTGATGCTTTCTGTGAGGGCAATTTGATTGATATCATCTCCGTAATGGTAATTTTTAAACTCTCCTGTTTTGTCTGTGCCGAGCCCTGACTGCTTTGTTTCGTGGTTACCCTTTCCCGATTTGCGAAGCGCTCCGAAAATTTGATCAAGCGATTTCTGACGGATGGTTTGCTCGGTCTTTGCAGTAATGGCAAATCCTTTTTCTGGTGCGTCGTCGTCTTTTATAAAACCACGTTTCTTAAGGTCTTCAATAAAATCATCCATGGTGTACTCCGAAGTGAAAAGATGATATTCCTGATCGAGTTGTTCCATCCAATTGAGCGTTTCGTCGACATCACCCGAAGTAAAGACGATGAGTTCTTGAAAAATTTCGAATAGCCGTTCGAAAGGGCTTTGTTCTTCCGCTTCATAAGGGGTAAACTGAAAACCTGAAAGGCTTTGTTTTATTTCGTCTGTTGTTTTCTTTTTGCTCATAATTTAGAACATCCGCTTTGATCTGATGTTTTAAAAACACTTCGAATTGAAATTAGTTTGTAAAATAATGAATAAAAAGAAAGTTGCTGTTGTTGGAGCGGGATTATCGGGGCTTATGGCCGCGAAAGAACTCTCCAAAAATGCATTTGATATTACGGTTTATGAAAAAGAAGTTAAGCCCGGCGGAAGAATGCGCACTGATACTGTACATGGGTGGGAACTCGACCGCGGCTTTCAGGTACTACTTACAGGTTACCCTTATCTGAAAAAACACCTTGAAGATTTGTCGATAGATCTTGTTCAATTAGATGCTGGAGCAACTGTTTTCCATGAGAACAAAAGGTCGAATATTGGAGATCCAGGAAGAGATATCAGTCTATTGATCCCCACTCTTTTTTCGCCTGTAGGAACATTAAAAGATAAATGGCTGATTTTTAAATTACAGCGAATGTTAAAAAAGAAATCGATCGCTGCTATTTTTAATACGGAGAACTCGACAACCGCTGCATGGCTAAAACAATATGGCTTCTCGAATCAAATAATAAAGCGTTTTTTTCAGCCTTTTTACGGTGGAATATTTTTGGAAGATCGTCTGGAAACATCGTGCCGCATGTTTTTATTTGTTTTTAAAATGTTCGCTGAAGGCGAAGCGGTTATCCCGATAGGAGGAATTGGTAAATTCAGTGAAGAGATAGCTGCATTGCTGGATGGTGAGGGAGTGAAGTTTTATTACGATACGCCGGTGCAAACCGTCGGAAAAGGAAAACTAACAACTGAAAAGAGGGGGTCAGAACACTATGATGTAATTATAAATACAGCGTCGAAATTGAACAATAATTACCAAATAACATGGAAGGGAACATACGTTTTTTACTTTCAGCATCCGGGAGAGCCCGTCATTAAAACACCGCGCATTGGTTTGGTAGCCGATGAAAGCAAAGTAATCAACAATGTTTTTTATGCCACAGCTACCCAGTCGAAGACCCGCGAAGGGCGACAATTACTTTCTGTAACAGTGGTTAATGATGATGACTATTCATTAGTGGAACTTCAGCGAAAAGTGCGGCAGGAGGTCACACAAATGGTCAACCAAAAGATCGATTACGTACACCATGAAGTAATTGATTACGCCTTGCCGGATATTGCCTCGCCAGTGGATGAGCAAAAGTTATCCATCACGGATCAGGTGGTTCATATCGGCGATTATCAACTTAATGGCTCGCAGAACGCTGCTTGTAAAATCGGGGAAGCCGCAGCAAAGCTATTGAATGAGCAGCATGCTTAAACGCAAAAACAAGAAATATAAAAGCCCACCTCCCTTCGGAAGCGGGCTTTAGAACAGTCATTTCCAACTGCACATCGTTTTAGGTGGTTGTGATTCAGGTGGTGAAAGGTGGTCGGGAAAGGTTGACTTACTATACTAAACAAGTTGAATTAGGTAGTTAAGAGCGGTTTAGAGTGCAACAGCTTTCTTGACCTCAACGGCTGTAAACTTTCTTTTCGCACCTTTTCTGGACTTGTACTCGTTGGTGACCAGCTTACCGGTAATGGCCAGTTGCGTTCCTTTTTTACTGGATTTAGCGATGTAGTTCGCCGTTGGTCCCCATGCATATAAATTATGCCATGAGGTTTTGTTTTGTGGTTGTCCCTCTCTGCTTTT
>CAJXMN010000168.1 GCA_913056215.1 uncultured Flavobacteriales bacterium
GAGCTGGCACTGGTAAAAATCAAATTGCGCAGACGCACTAAAAACCACCTGAAATCGATGTATTTTGGTGCGCTATCTGTCGGTGCTGATGTAGCAGCGGGTCTACATGCTTTTTATTTTGCCGAACAAGCGGGAGAACGGGTTTCTTTTGCGTTTAAATCCATGCGTGCCGAATTTCTTAAACGTGCAACTTCCGATGTTTATTTTCTATCCAAAGATGGTCCGCTCGTAGAAAAAGCTTTTCAGGAAGCAGTAAATACGGGAGAACGTCAAAATAAAGTGGTGATTGTAGAAGCGCGCAACACTGATGATGAAAAAGTTGCTATTTTTGAGATGGAAATATCTGTAAAAATCAAATCATGAAATATACCTATCTACTACTCATATTCGTGTTGTTTGCTTGTGCAACTGGAAAAAATAAAAAAACAACAACTATGCAAAACCTCACAGTTGAAGTTGATATCATTAAAAACCAAATGCCGACGACGGATGGAAAAAGTAACAATTATGCCATTGTTAAGTTGCACGCCGGCGGCGACACGCTTCAGGAAAACTGGTCGTTATCTGAATTTACTTTAATGGATGAGAATAAGGCTGTTTTACATCAAATTAACGGGGATAATATAGATACATCCAACTCACATAAAAGTGATTTGGGAATGAATGTTAATGTACGTGATCTCCCGGCCGATATTCCGACTACTGTCCTCGTACGCGTTGATTTCGTCTCCGATTCGAAAGATGAGTTGAGCTTTGAAACAGACCCCATTCAACCGATGGTAGTTCAGTGAGTAGTAGAGAGTGTTGAGCATACAGCAAGAGTGATGACGACGATGACTGAGTACGAGGGCTGAGGCTCTCGAAGCCCGAAGCCCGAAGCCGCCTGCTAACTAAAGTATTTGATTGAGCAAGATTGTTGAGCAAGAGAGGGTAGCATACAGTTTTGAGATGAATTTTTCCGTTGGGAAATGCTTGCTTACACATACTGTGTTTATCTTTTTTAAAAATTAGAACTCAAACCACCAGTGCATCAACTTTTTTTGTAGATTAATATTGATAAACACCTAAAAAGCCCTTAAATTATGTTCGATTTTGAAAAATTAACCGTTTACAAAAAATCAAAAGTTTTCAATAAAAAGGTCAATTACTTGCTTACTGAAAACACATTCAACCGCACCGTTAATGATCAGCTCAGAAGAGCATCTTTCAGTGTTATGCTAAATATTGCAGAAGGATCCGGAAGACGAACCAACAAAGCCAAACGGAACTTCTTTGTTATTTCAAGGGGATCGGCATTCGAATGTGTTGCTATTTTTGATTTTCTCAGAGATATGAATCAATTACCTGAAGATGAATACAGCTCCTTTTATCGTGACCTTGAAGAACTATCAAAGCTATTATTCTCGATGATTCGAAATTTATCTTGAAACTAAGAGTAGTGAGTATACAGTGGTGAGCATACAGCAATCGTGGATAGCATACTGGCTGTTTGCACGCTCGCTCCCCACTACTCTTGCTGTTGCTGTTTTTCCTCCTACTCTTCTCACATTTGCGTTCGACTGCAGCTTTTTGTAGCTTTGCAGGGAAATAAATGAACATCATGAATACTTTTCAAGGTACAGATAACTATATTGCTTCAAAAGATCTTTCGGTTGCAGTTAATGCTGCAATTCAACTGGAAAAGCCGCTTTTGATCAAAGGAGAGCCCGGTACGGGTAAAACATTGCTGGCGCACGAAATTTCTAAAGCGCTCAACAAATCAATCATTACGTGGCATATCAAATCCACTACAACGGCACAACAAGGACTTTATGAATACGACGCCGTATCACGATTGCGCGATTCACAATTGGGCAACGATAAAGTGGACGATATTTCGAATTATATTCGCAAAGGTAAGCTTTGGCAAGCTTTTGAATCGGAGGAACAAGTCATATTACTCATCGATGAGATTGATAAGGCCGATATTGAATTTCCGAACGATCTTTTGCTCGAACTGGATAAAATGGAGTTCTTTTGCTACGAAACGGGTCAGGAAGTCAAAGCTATACACCGCCCCATCGTTATCATTACTTCAAACAATGAAAAAGAACTTCCTGACGCCTTTTTGAGACGTTGTTTCTTTCATTACATCGCATTTCCAGAGCGCGATACGTTGAAAAAAATTGTCGATGTCCACTACCCCAACATCGCCACTGATCTCGTCGAACGCGCGATGGATATCTTTTATGCTATTCGGAATCAGCGCAACATTAAGAAAAAACCCTCTACCAGTGAATTAATCGATTGGATCAAGTTGTTGATGGTGGGGAAAATCAATGAAAATGAACTCGATGAAGTGATGAACGGTCATCAATCGACACCCTACCTCGGCGCATTACTCAAAAATGAGCACGATAAACACGTAGTTCGCTAGCACTTATGTTTTTAGATTTTTTCCTTTTATTGAAAGAGCACAAAGTGCCGGTAACGCTGAGAGAATACCTGGACTTACTCGAAGCGCTGGACCGTCAAGTGGTTGAATATAATGTTGACGATTTTTATTTTCTGTGTCGCACCATACTTGTGAAGCGGGAAAAACACATTGATTCTTTTGATGCGCTTTTCGGGACTTATTTTAAAGGGATAGAACAAATCAAGACGGCAGATTTATATGATATTCCTGATGAATGGTTAGCAAAAAATGGTGAACGCCTTTTTTCAAAAGAAGAACTCGAAAAAATTAAAAGTCATGGTAATCTAGATGATTTACTCGATCGCGTTAAAGAACTTTTGAAAGAACAACAAGAACGCCATCAAGGTGGAAATAAGTGGATCGGTACGGGCGGAACATCTCCTTTCGGGGCTTACGGCTACAATCCGGAAGGTATACGTATCGGTCAGGACGAAAGTCGACACCGAAGAGCTGTGAAAGTATGGGATCAGCGCAAGTTCAAGGATTTAAGCCAGGATGTAGAATTGAATACGCGCAACATGAAGATGGCATTGCGCAAATTGAGGTTATTGAGTCGTGAAGGAAAAAGTGAAGAGATTGATCTCGATGGAACGATTCGAACGACTTCAAAAAATGGCGGAATGCTGGAGGTTGAGATGGTTCCCAAAAAGAAAAACGTGATTAAAGTATTGCTGCTTTTTGATATAGGGGGCTCTATGGATGATCATATCGATCTGTGTTCACAGCTTTTTTCTGCAGCACGCTATGAGTTCAAGCATCTGGAGTTTTTCTACTTTCACAACTGTCTGTATGAAAACGTTTGGCAAGAAAACGTGAGAAGGTGGGATGAAAAAATTCCAACGGAACAAGTATTGAATACCTTCAATGATGACTATCGGGTCATTTTTGTGGGTGATGCATCGATGTCTCCTTACGAAATCTTCTCGCGCATGGGCAGCGTCGAACACTTCAACGACGAGTCAGGAAAAGTATGGCTCCAACGCTTTATTCGTAAGTTCCCACATTTTATTTGGTTGAATCCTGTACCCCACTCGGAATGGAAATATACCGAATCTATACAAATGATCCGCAAGATCATGAAAAACCGCATGTTTCCCTTAACGATTGATGGTATTGGTCAGGCGGTTGAATCATTAAAGCAAAAAGCAGATTAAATCATTCTTTGCAAATTTTGGTGTTTTTGCAAATCACTCCTCCAAATACGTAT
>CAJXMN010000169.1 GCA_913056215.1 uncultured Flavobacteriales bacterium
GTCCATGTTGCGCGGATTAGACAAACGTATTTCTCTAAAAACAAAGCTTCCTGTTCATATCGCAGAAGATCCTCTGAGAGCCGTAGCGAGAGGAACGAGCATTGCTCTAAAGAACATAGACCGATTCCAATTCTTAATCCGGGATTAGCCCTAAAAGAATATTGATTGATGCGAAAACTGATTGCTTTCTTTCGAAGATTTAGAGTCTTTCTGGTCTTTATAATGTTGCAATTATTCGCACTCGGTTCATATTTTTCCTTAGTACAATATCCAAGAACAAAATTCTTCAATACCTCAAATGAGTTGAGTGGAACGCTATTGGAGTGGGAGCGAGAAATAACCAAATACTTTTATTTGGATGAAGCCAATCGTGAGGTAATAGCGGAAAACGCTGCATTGTCTCGCCGTATTCCTAAGAATTACATTTCTGTGGATTCAAAAACCGCTATTATCGATGATACGATTCATCATTTAGCGTACGAAAAATTACCCGCCACTGTGATTAACTCTACGTATCAGCACAAAAATAATTTTTTTACTATTGATGCTGGATCGCTGAAAGGCGTAGAAAAAAAGATGGGAGTTGTCTCTTCAGAAGGAGCGGTGGGAATAGTTTATGATGTTTCCGATCACTATGCAGTGGTAAAATCGATGCTCACAAAAACCATAAATATTTCTGCTTTTGTCAAAGGTTCTAATGCTCACGGGTTAATTAAATATTTGGAGCATGACCCACGACGTGTTAAATTAACTGGGATCTCAAATGATATTCGCATTAAAAAGGGTGCACGCATCTTTACAAGAGGTAGTGGAGGTTATTTTCCTCAAGGAATTTTGATTGGTAAGGTTGAAGACAAAGAAGCTATAGAGGGAAAACCCCTTTGGGATATCACAGTTCGACTCGAACAGGACATGCGTAAATTGCGCTACGTTTATGTATTAAAAAATATTCATCAAAAAGAGCTCGAAGAACTAGAAGGGCAATATGAAGATTTGCAATGAAAGCGTTTTTAAGACATATTGGTCGAATGGTGCTATTTATTTTAGCTCAAGGTCTGCTTTTTGGTCAGCTTGAGTTTGGCTATGGAATTCATCCGATGATATATCCCATGTTTATTTTATTGCTCCCATTTGATATGCGTCCCATACCTTTGATGTTAACGGCCTTTTTTACAGGCCTTGGTGTAGATTTCTTCATGAATACGTTTGGTTTGCACGCTAGTGCGGCCGTATTCGTCGCTTACTTCCGTCCAGAGTTATATCGTCTTTTCTCACCCCGTGATGGTTACGATATGCTCAAGGAACCTACATTAGCTGAGTGGGGTGTATCGTGGTATTTTAAAGTTGCGGGTATTACGCTGCTTATCCATCACTTGTGGTTCTTTATACTAGAATATTTCAGCTTTTCATCATGGACTATAGTGCTCAGGAACACAATTTTATCAGTAGTTGTGTCGCTATTGATTTGTTTTGCAATTCAGATCCTTTTTCTTAAAAAACCCAAGAGGATATGAATTTGGAGTCGCGCCGCACTGTTTTTTACGCGCTCATCATCGTAGTTGGAGTGATTTTTACCGGCCGGCTATTTTACATGCAGCTTGTTGATGACAAGTGGATTGAACGTGCAGGAGAGGTAACTAAGAAAAAAATTGATGTAAAGCCACCGCGGGGTATTCTTTACGACCGTCATGGCGAGAAAATCGTTGCAAATAAAACCTATTATAACTTGATGTTTGTTGAGAACGACATTAAGAATTTTGATACTACTGCCTTTGCAGCACTCATAGGTATTTCTAAAGATTCAATACGAGAGCGCTTTGAAGCCATCAAGAAAAGCCTGGATCGTAACACAGTGAGTAAAAAGACGGGAAACGATACGGTGGTCAATGATTATCGTCCCTATTTGCCCTATCCTTTTTTGACCGAGTTGTCTGCTGATGAAATAGCTCAAATTGCAGGAGAACTTCCTAACTACAAGGGCTTTTATGAGGAACCGATGAGCATGAGGAATTATCCTTACCCGCATGGAGCAAACGTTTTTGGTTTTTTGAATGAAATACGACCGCGCGAATTGAATGCAGATCGAAACTTTTATAGTGTTGGTGACTTTATTGGACGTACAGGACTCGAAAAATATTATGAACATGAGTTGCGAGGTCAAAAGGGGACACATTTTATTCTGACGTCTGCACGCGGTCGGGTGGTGGATGATTTTGCTGATGGTCAACTCGATACGAACGCCCAGCAAGGACCGCCGCTGCATTTGGGTATGGATATTGAATTACAAGCGTATGGTGAACGACTCATGCAAAATAAACTGGGGTCTATTGTAGCTATTGAACCTGCGACAGGTGAAATATTGGCTTTAGTAAGCGCACCAACATATGATCCCAACGAGATGGTGGGAGCAAGAAATATAAAGATGAATTATGCGCGGTTGTATAACGATTCGCTCAAACCGTTTTATCCTCGGCCGCTCGCAGCAGAGTATCCACCGGGTTCGATTTTTAAAACCTTACAGGCGTTGATTGCACTTGAAGAAGGAGTTATCAATGAACAAACAAGTTTTCCTTGTAATAAGGCATGGGTAGGATGTCACAATCACCCGACCGCACAATCGGTAGAACAAGCGATTCAATTTTCATGCAATCCATATTTTTACTACGTGACTAAACGGATCATAGAACAAGGGGAGACAAATAGTATTTTTACAGATGCTCGTATTGGTTTAAAAAAATGGGAAAAATACATGCATAGTTTTGGTTTAGGGATACAACCGGAAACGGATATTTATGGTTTGCGTGGAGGAGTGATACCAAATGTTGAATTTTATGACCGATGGTACGGTGAAAAAAGGTGGGCGTTCTCAACAATACGTTCCAACTCTATCGGTCAGGGTGAAGTTAAACTTACTCCTTTGCAAATGGCCAATTTGGCCGCTATTCTAGCGAATCACGGATACTATTACGAACCTCATTTTGTTAAAAGCATTGGTGATGAAGGACCGCTTGAACGCTTTACTCAAAAGAAAATAACAATGGTGGATCCGAAACATTACGAATGTGTAACAGAAGGTATGCGAAAAGTTGTCAACGAAGCAGGAGGAACAGCTCGAAGAGCTCGTTTGGACAGCATCGTTGTTGCAGGTAAAACTGGAACGGCCCAAAATCCTCATGGTGAGGATCATTCAGTTTTTATTGCCTATGCACCATTTGATGATCCTCAAATAGCGGTCGCCGTATTCGTAGAGAATGCAGGGTTCGGAGGTACTTGGGCGGCTCCTATTGCGAGCTTGATGATTGAGAACTATTTAAAAGGAGAAACCTCCAAAACCTGGAGAGAAAAGAGGATATTAGAGGGCGATTTGATCCATGAGTGAAAGACGATTAACAAAAAAAGAGAATTGGGATTGGTGGACCATCTTATTGGTGGGCATACTATTAACGATGGGAGTTGTTAATTTATATTCTGCTTCGTATAATCCAGAACAC
>CAJXMN010000170.1 GCA_913056215.1 uncultured Flavobacteriales bacterium
AGACCAAGAAAACGGTTTAAATATGAAAACCCTATATTTGTAATGGATAGATTATTGTTTAACGACAAAGTTGCATTTGTGACTTGAATTCTGCTAATAATTTATATCGTTTTATAGGTCTTCTTTAAGTATTCACTATTTTTGCACTCGCATTGATAATAAAAAAATAGAGAAATGGCAGGAAATACAACTTTTACAATGATCAAACCCGATGCAGTTGAAAGCGGGAATATTGGAAATATCATTCAGATGATCACAGATGCTGGATTTAAGTTGAAAGCGATGAAATACACGCGTTTGACAGAAGATCAAGCAAAAGCGTTTTATGCAGTTCACAAGGAGCGCCCTTTTTACCAGGAGCTCGTAGATTATATGATCTCTGGACCGATCGTAGCAGCTATCCTTGAAAAGGATAATGCCGTTGCAGATTTCAGAAAACTAATTGGGGCAACAGACCCTGCTGAAGCAGAAGAAGGTACTGTTCGAAAGAAGTATGCAGAGTCAAAAGCGAAGAATGCCGTTCACGGTTCAGATTCTGATGAAAATGCTAAGATTGAATCTGATTTTCATTTTTCTGCCGACGAAATTGTTGGGTAGATAACAGCACTAGAAGATATAGAAAGGCTCCGCTTTTTAGTGGGGCTTTTTTTATGCGCAATAATCAGATGTAATATCTGTTTATTATCATTCACCATGGGGAAATGATATGGTATTGGTGCGCTGATTTTACAGCCTGGTTTCAAAAAAAGAGCCGCTCTCTAAAGCGACTCTTTAAAATAAGTATGTGATTTGTTTGCTTTAAACGAGCATCATCATTGGGTTTTCCATATATGATTTAAACGTATTTAGGAATTCAGAACCTGTTACACCGTCTACTACGCGGTGATCACATGATAATGTAACACGCATCACATTTCCGGGAACAACCGCTCCATCTTTAACAACAGGCACTTGTTTGATGGCACCGATTGCCATAATGCAGCTGTCTGGAGGATTAATAATCGCCGTAAACTCTTCAATATCGTACATTCCAAGATTAGATATAGTGAATGTATTACCTTCCCAATCTTCAGGTTGTAGCTTCTTGGCTTTTGCTTTTTTCGCATAATCCTTCACCTCAGAACCAATCTGCATCATTCCTTTGGTATCTGCAAAGCGAACAACAGGAACGAGTAGTCCTTCTTCAACGGCAACCGCTACTCCAATATGAACATGGTCGTTTTTACGGATCTTATCTCCCATCCATGCGCTATTGACTGCGGGATGTTTACGTAACGCTATCGACGAGGCCTTGATGACCATATCGTTGAAGGATATTTTTACATCATCTTTGGCGTTGACTGCCTTGCGCGCTTCCATGGCATTGTCCATATCAATATCCATTGTTAGATAGAAGTGCGGTGCTGTAAATTTGCTCTCAGAAAGTCGCTTAGCGATAGTCTTACGCATTTGAGAAACATTTTCTTCACTGTAAGACTCTTCTGTTGCTGCAGATCGAGGAACTGGTGCTGCACTACCTTCAGGACGTTCATAGGGGACAAAGTTTTCAATGTCGCGTTTCACGATACGCCCATTTTCTCCAGTGCCTTTAACATCTGCCAAATCGATACCTTTCTCTTTGGCCAGTTTTTTGGCCAGAGGAGAAGCAAATATGCGACCACCTGAGTGATCTGTCGTCGATTCAGCCGATTTTTCTGTCTCTTTTTGTTCAGGAGCGGGAGCAGGCGCTTCACTTTTCTTTTGATCTACCGTTTCTGAGGAAACGTTGTCGTTTGTACCTTGTTCTTGCTTCTGAGACTCCTCTTCAGAGGAACCTCCTTTGTCAGCTTCATGGTCTTCTTTATCCTTGTCGTTTTCTTTCTGGTGCTCTTCGATGAGTTTATCAACATTTTCACCTTCTTCACCAATGATGGCAAGGATATCGTTTACAGGGGCTGCAGCACCTTTTTCTACACCGATGTGCAACAATTTACCATCGTAAAACGATTCAAACTCCATCGTAGCTTTATCAGTTTCGATTTCGGCCAACAATTCGCCCGATTCCACGTCGTCTCCAACTTTTTTGTGCCAATCTGCCACCACGCCTTCGGTCATGGTATCGGACAATTTGGGCATGAGGATTACTTCTGCCATTTTTTTCTGCGTTTTTTAGTATTCTTTGATAAATGGATAATCTTCGGTCTTATAGACGTCTTTATAGAGCTCTTCTGGCTCAGGGTAAGGAGCATTTTCAGCGTATTCAATAGCTTCTTTTACTTCGTTTCCAACCCAATCCTGAATTTCTTTAAGTTCATCTTCTTTCAAGAACTTGTTATCCTTAATGATTTTGAGGCATTGCTCAATCGGGTCCTTCGATTGATATTCTTTGACCTCTTCTTTGGTACGGTATTTTTGCGGGTCAGACATCGAGTGACCTTTGTAGCGATATGTTCTGATATCCAATAAAGTTGGACCTTCGCCTTTTCTTGCGCGTTCAGCAGCCATCTCAACAGCATCGTGAACTTCTTCGGGAGACATTCCGTCAACAGAATAGGCAGGCATTTCATAAGAAGAGCCTAGTTTTGATAAATCCATCACATTGGTCGTTCGTTCTACAGAAGTCCCCATTGCATAGTGGTTGTTTTCCACCATAAAAACTGCGGGAACTTTCCAGAGCATCGCCATGTTAAATGTTTCGTGAAGAGCACCTTGGCGAGCAGCACCGTCACCAAATGAAACGTAAACAACCTTGTCTGAACCTTTGTACTTTTCAGCAAAAGCTATTCCTGCTCCCATTGGGATTTGGGCTCCCACAATACCGTGTCCACCATAAAAATTCTTTTCCTTATCGAAAAAGTGCATAGAACCACCTTTTCCTTTTGATACGCCCTCTTGTCTTCCAAAGAGTTCTGCCATTAATTTGCGAACATCAGTGCCCAATCCTATAGGATGGGCGTGATCGCGATAGGCTGTAATATGAATGTCATCTTTTTGACTCGCACTTACTGTACCTGCTACGACAGCTTCTTGTCCAATATACAGGTGGCAAAACCCGCCAAACTTCTGCTGGATGTAGAGTTGCCCCGCTTTTTCTTCAAATTTACGCATCAAAAGCATATCCTTATACCATTTGATATACGTTTCCTTCGAGAATTTTAATTTATTTGAAGACTTTCCTTTTCGGGTCGTCTTTTTCGGCTTTTGTGATGATTTTGCTGCCATTCTGTAATCTCTTTAGTTCAACGTGACAAATATAGAATTTTATTTATTTGCATTGGGGTCTGAAAAATACATTTTCTGTCGCTATGTACCAAAACTAAATGGTAGTAAGTGGGCAACACTCGAAACGATCAAAATGTTTCCGACCTGATTTTGCATGATGATTTCGAAAGGTTCGGCTTGGCGCTCCGTGTATTCTGCCATAACCTGTCTGCAACTTCCGCAAGGCGAAAGGATGCGTTGTGGGTCTACGAGATCGCCGGAACCGACTATAGCGATGCGCAAGAT
>CAJXMN010000171.1 GCA_913056215.1 uncultured Flavobacteriales bacterium
ATTTGGAAACAACGCTTACGGAAAACCGGCAACGGCTCTGAATATTTTGAGAGAAACTGTTATGGGACGTGAATTATTCGACCATGCCTTTAAAGTTTATTGCGAACGTTGGGCGTTTAAACACCCTACGCCAGCTGATTTATTCAGAACAATGGAAGATGCTTCTGGCGTAGATCTCGACTGGTTTTGGCGCGGTTGGTTTTATACTACGGATCATGTTGATATCTCGCTGAGTAGCGTTAAATGGTTTCAGCTCAATACAGGTAATCCAAAGGTTGAAAAGGCCTTTCAGAAAGAACAAGATGAACAAGCCGATGAACACATTGGTGTCACGCGCAACGAAAAAGAAATCAAAGAGACCGTGACGGAAAAGAAGCCCGAACTCAACGATTTCTATAACAAACGTGATATTTACAAAGTAGACCCATTGGATGAAAAAGAGTACCAAGAACTCAAAGGTCGACTTACACAAGACGATATCGAGTTATTGAACAGCGGAAAACATTTTTACGAATTGCAATTTGATAATATTGGTGGTTTAGTGATGCCGCTGATCATTCAGGTTCAATTTATCGATGGCAGTGAAGAAATTATTCGTATTCCAGCAGAAATCTGGCGTCGTAACAACTACCACGTATCGAAAGTATTTATTTTTGATCAGGAAGTAGAGAAATTTAGAGTGGATCCTTACCTGGAAACAGGTGATACTGACCTCAACAACAATAGTTGGCCAAGGGAAGTAGAACCAACTCGATTTAAATTATTTCGCGAAAAACAATCACGCGAAAATCCGATGCAACGCCAAATACGTATTGAAGAAATGGAAAACAATTAAGCATTTTATTACTTGAATGCTAGCTACTGATCAAAAGATTTTCTAAAAATTAAATTGATCACGTCGATAGTAAAATAAAACCATAAAATAGAGGAACACTACATCATGAGGTATTTTATTTTCCCCTTCATCGCTGCTGTACTTTGGGCATGTTCCTCACCACAGGATCAGGAGCTAGAAAAGAAGGATGTAAAAAAAGCTTCCATGGATGAAATAGAAGCTGGGATTGAAGCATACATCGACCGCGAGAAGAAAAAAAATGATGGTTACTTTATATTTGAAAACGATACAGCGCACTATAAAATGCGGCTCGTGCGCGTTCATACCGAGTATCTATCTAACCTTGGACCTGGTCAATACTTTGCTTGTGTCGATTTAGCCGTCGAAGACGGTAGTGTTTACGATGTTGATTTCTTTTTAGAAGGTGAACCGGGAAACATGGATGTCGTCAGGACTTCTCTCCACAAACTCAACGGTAAACCTTTCTATACCTGGAAACAAGATAAAGAGGATAACAGCTGGCATACTGTTCCTGTCGATAAAGCAGACTTTTCATTGCTTGGAGTTGTAGAAGATAATGACCATTTTGAATTCACTTACTCCATTCAACTACCTGTAATAGAAGGCGCAGGTCGAATCTGGATACCTGTCGCTCAAACTAATGATTATCAAGAAGTCATCGTCGAATCAAAACACCTTCCAGAACATACAGAAATCCTGGAAGACGAACACCTCGGGAATCAAGCTTATTATATAAAACTTGATGAGTCGCACAGTGGTGAAGAACTAAGTATTCGTTACGCCGTCAAAAGATCGGAGAAGTCACCGTATAAAGCTATTTTAGGGGATCAGAAAAAACGTTATTTATCTTCCAGCTCGCTCATTCCCGTGAATGATCGTTTTCGAACCATTGCCCGTTCTGCGATCAAAGATACGTTAGAAAGCGATACATTGATGTGGGCCCGTTCACTCTACGATTATGTCATCGACAGCATGAAATACATCAAAGACGGTAAATATGGAACGGGGGATGCTGTCTACGCCTGTGATGCTCAGAGTGGTAACTGCAGTGAATTTCATTCCTATTTTATTGCTCTGGCAAGATCTGTTGGGATTCCCGCTCGATTTGCTATAGGGGCTGCAATTCCAGCAAATCGCGATGAAGGTGGAGTCAATGGTTATCATTGCTGGGCAGAATTTCACGCTAATGGAAAATGGTGGCCTGTGGATATCAGCGAGGCCAATAAATACAGTGATTTAGCTACCTATTATTTTGGTCATCATCCAGCCAACCGGATTGAATTTTCACAAGGTCGCGATATTGAATTCCAACCTGGTCCAGCATCTGGTGCAATCAATTTTTTCGCATATCCCATCATGGAAATTGATAGCACTATCGTACGACCTAAAGTTGAATTTACCTTTGAACGGCAGTAACGTTTGAGGCTATCATAAAAAAACTGCCCCAACAAGTTGAGACAGTTTTCTATTTAAAATCAGTACTTTTAGCATTAATTAGGATGCTCGCTTCCGCCATCACTAGGGTGTTCACCACCTTCCTCGTCATGGTCTTCATGATCATCTTCATGATCTTTCGATTCCATCTCTTTCTGATCATCTTTACTGTCCTCTCCTCCTTCATTGCAAGCAGAAACGGCTACAGTCATTCCGAATAATACAATAAACATGAATAATACTCTAAATTTTTCTACTACTTTCATAATCTATTTGTTTTTATCTAATATACTGGTATAAAGTGATTTTGTTTCAATAAAACCGAAATATATTTAAATCACGAGAATAACTGAAGCGTAATTTCATCGATCCATTGCAATACAGTCGTACCAAAAAGAATGGGGGCAAAACGTAATTGATGCTGAATAAAAGTGTGCGGTTGCCGACGAATAATAAACACAAACAGAGACCACAACGATAACAGAATGAGGAGTGTCAATCCAGACTCAAAAAAGAAGGTATATAGTAACAGTACCAACAAACCGAACAATGGAACCCACGACAGACTGAAGCGCTTCAACAAAGGAATGCAACTAATGAGCACATGTGCAAAAAAGAATACAAAAGTGATCATTGAGACTACCTTAGTGAAATACACTTCGCTCGTGTACATCCACTTTTGCGTTGAGAACGTTTCAAGAAAAGCATGATGTTGAATAGCCATAGCGGCCACAACAAGAATAAGCAACATTTCGCTCAACAGAAACCCCGCTTTAAAAAGGTGGATACCTCCAAGCACAACAAAAAAAAATAATAGCAAAGGCTGAAGCGGAAGTGGCGGTAAAAATACACCAACATTGAATTGACTGATTACACCATATAACAAATAAGTAAGACAAGCAATGCTTACATATTTTGAGACAAAAGCCATCTATTTCTTCGCTAATGCCGCATCGACGTAGTCAAAAGTAGATAGTACTTCGGGCTTTCCATTAACTACTGCTATATCGTGCTCGAAATGCGCACTTGGCTGATTATCTGCCGTAACGATCGTCCAGTTGTCATCCAGATATTTGATGCGCTCTGTTCCTATATTGATCATGGGTTCTATTGCAATAGTCAACCCATTCTTGATCATCTTTCCGCGACCCCTGCGACCATAATTTGGAACTTGAGGTTCTTCGTGCATTGT
>CAJXMN010000172.1 GCA_913056215.1 uncultured Flavobacteriales bacterium
GGTAGGTCGAAGCTACTGATGTTGTCAGTTTGCAGTTATTGGTTATCAGTTATTAGGATTATTGATATTTAACTGTCGGGTACTGAAATAAGTTGACCGTTTTATGGAGTTTTAAACAACTCAGTATTATGGCAAAACCACAGGATTATTCTAAAGAAAGCTCTCAACGAATAAATCGTTATTTTAGTGAAAGCTTTAAGCGAAAGAAGGTTCAGGAAATTGAGAAGAACCTTTCGACAGTTATGGAGATTAGCAAAGAGTACGAAGTGTCAAAGACGGCCATATACAAATGGCTGGACAAGTACTCTCTCAACCGTAAGCGAGGCGTAAAACAAGTCGTAGAACTTATGAGTGATACCAGGAAAATTCAGGATTTAAAGGCGAAAATTCGTGATCTCGAGCATTTGATTGGTCAAAAGCAGATCGAGATTGAGTTTAAAAATAAGATGATAGATATTGCAGAAGAGATGTATGATATCGACATCAAAAAAAAACTCAGTTCCAAACCCTTGCCTGGTTCTGGCTCAACAGGAAAGAACACCAATGGAAAATGAACCAGATCTATCGTTGGCTGGGAACCACCAAGCAAAATGTACATCAACGGCTTAACAGAGAAATAGAAAGAGAGGAAGAGAAAGAACAACTAAAAGTAATTTTGCGGCAGGTAAGAGAAGATCATCCGAATATGGGATGTAAGGCACTTTATCGGAAGGTAAGACCTGAGACCATGGGCAGGGATAAGTTCTTTGAATTTTATGGTAAATATGGATTTAAAATACCTAGGCAAAAATGCTTTAGAAGAACCACTGATAGTAGTGGGGTCATACGTTTCCCTAACCTGATTAAGGATCGGGAGTTGACAGGAGTAAACCAGGTTTGGGTGAGTGATATAACCTACTATGAAATGAATAGTAAGTTCTATTACCTAACCTTCATAATGGATCAATATTCCAGGAGGATAATTGGTTATAGTGCTAGCAGGACACTCAAAACAGTCGATACAACCATACCAGCTCTAAAGATGTCTCTTAAAAGGATTACAAGTGATCAAACAGAAAAACCTATCATACACTCTGATGGAGGAGGACAGTATTACAGTAAAAGCTTTTTAAGCTTGACAAGAGGATGTTTAAGAAATAGTATGTGTGTGAATGTTTATGAGAACCCTCATGCAGAGAGGATTAACGGTATAATAAAGAACAGTTATCTAAAAGGATATAACCCAATAACAGAACAAAGCTTAAACAAGAGTCTAGATAAGGCAGTATATATGTATAATCATGAGAAACCTCACAGTGCAATAAAGCACTATACACCAGTTGAATATGAACGAAAACTAAATAAGCAAATAATTAATAACTTTGAATCAAATAAACAACTCTAAAAAGGTCAACTCTATTTAGGACTCTACACACTCTACAAACCGATAACTATCAACCGTCAACTAAAATGAAAAAAGCCCAATGAAATGAATTCATCAGGCTCGTGTTTTATTTTATTTATTAAGACTATTCATTAGTCACGATTCACTGAAAACGGTCAACCGAAGGTAGCTTCGATACATCCGCAAAAGGCGAACACTCAGCCACCATTACATAACTACACTATTATACTACTTTACAAACCATCAACTGACAACCAAAATGAAAAAAGCCCAATGAATGAATCATCAGGCTTGTGTTATGTTTAAACTTAACTAGTTACTAATCACTATTGACTAGTCACTAATTAAAACGCTTTCATGGTCCAGTTGTGAGGATCCTCTACTCTATTGTATTGGATATCCTGTAATGATTTTTTGAACCTTACTCCGTAAGAATCTTCGATGCTCGGTAAATCATAATACTTATCATCATACTCAAAGCCATCGACTCTGACTACAGTCGCTGCTGTTCCAGCTCCAAAGATTTCTTTCAACTCTCCGTTTTTAGCCGCCTGTACGATTTCTTTAACCGACACTTTTTCAACAGTGACTTCCACACCTTCATCTTTAGCTAATTGAATAATGCTCTTACGCGTGACGCCATCCAGAATTCTATCGTTGGTTGGTGCTGTTAGTAATCGGTCCCCTATTCTGAAGAAGATATTCATGGTTCCCGCTTCTTCCAGATACTCATGAGAACTGGCATCGGTCCAGATGATTTGATCCAGGCCTTTCGCCTTAGCTAACTTAGTAGGGTAAAACTGAGCCCCGTAGTTTCCGGCTGCTTTTGCATAACCTACACCACCATCGGCAGCACGGCTATATTCCTGAGCAAATATGACTTTAATCGGTTTGTTGTAATAGGCCTGTGCCGGACAGGTAATGATCATAAATCGGTAACGATCGGACTCAGAGGCCGACACTCCGTTTTCAGTTGCAATCACAAAAGGTCGGATATATAAAGAAGTTCCATCTCCATATTTGACCCAATCCTTATCTAATTCTAATAAGGTTTTAAGCGAATTGAAGAAGTAATGTTTAGGGAATTCAGGAATCGCCAGACGCTTTGACGATTTGTTGATACGTTCAAAATTCTGTTCTGGTCTGAATAGCCACACTTGCCCACTTTCATCCTTAAAGGCTTTCATCCCTTCAAACACAGCCTGACCATAATGAAACACTTTAGCCGAAGGTTCAAACTCCATAGGTCCGTAAGGCACTATTTTGGGGGTTTGCCACTCGCCATCGATGTAATCACAATACATCATATGGTCTGCATTGACCTTTCCAAATTGAAGATTGCTAAAATCGACCTGATCAATTTTAGAAGCTTTTGTTTTCGTAATGTCCAGTTGTATATCGGTGCTATTCATTTTTATTAGTATTTTTGCAAATGTACTAAATTTTGTTAAGGTGAAATCTATAGAATCCTTAAGATCGATGTTATTTATATTATAAATTTTCAATTATTATCATGAAAAATCTACTTTTATTACCAATCTTATTGTTTTTAGTGGCCTGCGGATCAAAAGACTCAAAACAAGACCAAACCGAGGACACCTCTACAACTACAGAAACAACTTCAGAATCTACAGAAAACCAAGAATTAAGCATTTTAACGGATTTTGAGTTTGGCGAAGCTTTCACTACTGCTGAAGTTAAATCGAATAGCGAAATGCTGGCCATGTATAAAGACTTATCACTTGGAGATACGATTCAAGTTCAGTTTCAATCTGAAGTGCAAAGCGTTTGTGCTAAGAAAGGTTGCTGGATGAAGCTGAAGCTCCCCGAAGATCAAAACGCTCACATTACCTTCAAAGACTATGGCTTTTTTGTTCCTAAAGACAGTCAGGGTCACAACATGCTCGTTAACGGTATGGCCTTTATCGAAGAAACTGATGTGGAAACCCTAAAGCATTATGCTGAAGATACCGGAGAGAGCGAAGCAGACATCGCAAAAATCACTGAGCCGGAATTGAACTATA
>CAJXMN010000173.1 GCA_913056215.1 uncultured Flavobacteriales bacterium
TTTTTTAAGTGGTTTTTAAGGAGCGACTAAATAATTAATCATAGTATTTTGATTAAGTGTAATCAATTCCAACTTCATCATTCATCACCACCACAACCCATCACCAATCTCTACCAACCTCTTCATGGCATCAAAAAACGCTTGCTTAAACGCATCATCTTTAGCGTGGAGTTTATACATTTCTGTATCCTTTCGACGCTGTTTTGCCAGTGTTTCACCAATGATCTTTTCTAACGCAAGGTCACGGTTTTGCTTGTCTGGATTGTTGGCATATTTCTCTTTGAAATCAGGGTGTTCCTGAATCTTTTTAGAAAGTTGTAAGAATTTGATACGTTGGTTCTCTGGTGTTTCATCCCAACCGTGGAACCACCGTTCATTGAACGTGTGAATGATGGTTGACAAAGGATCTACTTCTTCATCTTTTCCGTGTGCACTTCGTGGGTTTGGATTCTGTGGATCCAGTTCAGTTTCTTCCTCATCTAAGGTAATCGACTGATTGACCCTCGTGCGTTCTAATCCGTAGGTAGATAAGTCAACGGAATTTAATAAACCATCAACAAGTTCGTCTTCTCTATCCACTACGATTAATTTTGGGATCAAGAACTTCAAAAACCAATACAGTTTCTCCCATTTTTCGACCTCATAAGGAAGAATTGAAGCCATTTGACCATAGATCTTAACAAATTGCTTTGATTTGATTTTGATGTCCGCTTTCTCTTCGTCTTTTAAACCAAGTTCTGAATTGAAACGAATAGCCGCCGCATCAATCAAAGGGCTGAGTTCCTGGGCGTCAACTCCCTGGAAATATTTCAATGTAAAGTCTTCTACTTCAAACCACTCATAAACGGCACTTTCATCGAGCGTTCCTTTCAATTCGTGCAGGACGTTCACATCCGTCGCCTCGCTCAAGCTTGTTGCTGTATAAAAATCGTCGAACGAGTCTTTGATATCTTCCGTTTGATTAAAGAAATCCAATACAAACAAATCTTCCGTCTTCTTCCCTAATTTTGTTGACGAGCGATTCAAACGCGAAAGTGCCTGAACTGCTAATACGCCTTGTAATTTTTTATCGACATACATGGAGCAAAGCTTCGGCTGATCGAAACCTGTGAGGTACTTATTAGCTACAACCAACAATCTATATTCATCAGAATCGAATTTATTCTTCGTGTCTTTTTCGGCAAATCCATTCATTTCTCCTTCGGTATACTCTACTCCATCGACTTTCTTGGTACCAGAAAAGGCAATGGCAATTTTAAATGGCTGACCTTTATCTTTTAAAATCGACTGAATCGCTTGATAGTATCGAATGGCAGACTCTATACTTTGCGTTACGACCATTCCCTTTGCTTTTCCTTTTAGCTTTTTGGTATTATATACTTTAGAGATGAAATGCTCGATCATCACTTCTGCCTTCGTAGCAATCGTTCTTGGATCACGTTCGACAGCTATGCGTAATTTCTTTTGTGCTTTTATGGCATCATATTTTGGGTCGTCCTCAATGGACTTCTCAATTTCATAATAGCTCTTATATGTTGTATAATTTGCTAACACGTCTAAAATAAACCCTTCCTCAATCGCCTGTTTCATGGAATAAGTGTGAAAAGGCTTAAAGCCTCCTTCTTTTTGTTTGATTCCGAATCTTTCGAGGGTAGCGTTCTTTGGAGTGGCTGTAAAGGCAAAATAGGACGCATTTTCCCGCATTTTACGTGCCTTCATCGAACGAAGCACAATATCTTGTGGATCAACTGCTTCATCATAAGCTCCTCCCATCGCTTCGTTCATTTTATCAGCCGTACTTCCCGTCTGGGAACTATGCGCTTCATCAATGATCACCGCAAAGTTTTTATCACGTAAATCGGACATTCCTTCTACGACAAAAGGAAACTTTTGAATCGTAGTAATGACGATCTTCTTGCCTTGCTCGAGTGCTGCCTTCAAATCTCTCGAAGAATGAGCAGGTGCAACAATGTTCTTGACCTCAGAAAATTCCTTAATGTTATCACGGATTTGTTTATCCAGTAAACGACGATCTGTAACGACAATTACCGTATCAAACAAAGGTTGATCTATCCCTTTTGCTCCATTCACCTCTGGTGATAAAGGATAGGTTTCAATTAATTGGTAAGCGGCCCAGGTAATTGAATTTGATTTCCCTGATCCCGCTGAATGTTGAATGAGGTATGTTTTACCCACTCCATAATTTGCAGTATCTTGAACTAATTTTCGGACGACATCTAATTGATGATACCGCGGAAAAAAGAGTGTACGCTTTGAAAGTGCATCTTTTGAAGTTCCATCAAATCGAACGAAGTGCTGAATAATATTCGCTAAACTCTTAGGACGAAAGATCTCTTCCCATAAATAAGCAGTGCGATGTCCATTTTCATTTAAGGGATTTCCTTTCCCATTGTTGTTCCCTTTGTTAAATGGTAAGAAAAATGTGCTCGCTCCTTGCAAATGAGTGGTCATATAAACCTCATCTGGGTCAACAGCAAAATGAACTACACAGCGACCAAAAGATAACAATGGTTGACGAAAATCACGTTCGTTTTTATATTGTTTGATTCCGTGTTCTCGGGCATTTTGACCAGTCCATTGATTTTTAAGTTCTACCGTTGCCAAAGGAATTCCATTAACGAATAGTACAAGATCTATTTCTTCTCGGGCATTTTCCTCGTTGTACTGCACTTGACGTGTAACGCTAAAAATATTTTGTTCATAATTCGATTGAACTTTCTCACTGCTACTTGCCAATGGTAGTGGGTAAAATAAATGCAAGTGCGCATCTTCTACTTCCAATCCTTTTTTGAGTAAGCGAAGAATTCCGTATTTTTTGATTATACGGTCAAAGCGCTCCAAAATCTTTAACTTCCAGTTATCAGAACGCTTTAATTTATTCAACTCCTCTTCTTGAGAACGCTCCAAGAAAGTCCATAATTTATCTTCGTCTATGGCAAAATGCGCATTGAAATCTTTGGCATAGCCAATTGCAAATCGTTCCACTCCTCCATAGTGTTCTTCTATGTCTGCAAAAGAGCTCGTTTGGTCTTTAATCTCCTCCAGTGTTGTTCCTGTGAGGCTTTTTTCAATGGCCGCTTCTAAGGCTTGTTCGTTGGTATTACTTTTTTGCATCTTCGTAATGTTTTTTGATATAGTCGATCATGCTGACTTTGTGTTCATCTATCTCATTTGCAGTCCAATCTTTATGTTTACTGAAAATAAAATAAGACTTTAATGAATCATAAGTTTCACTCTTTTCATCGAACATCGATTTTTTAACCTTAACTGATTTATTGCTGTATTCTGAGTTCTGGGCAACACTCAGAAGTACGAGGTTTCCAAAAGAGTGTAATACTTCCTCACTTAATTTTGGGTTCTGAGGGTTCTGAGGGTTCTGAG
>CAJXMN010000174.1 GCA_913056215.1 uncultured Flavobacteriales bacterium
GGATCGACCAGTCATCCCCAGTACCATTGACTCCGTTATATGCTACAGCCATATAGAAGATTGATCGTGCTGCATTTCCCTTATGCTCATCACGAGGTTCATATACAATGTCTCCCAGTTCGTTTTCTCCAAATTTACCGTCCAGGTAGGACTGAAACTCTGTTTCCACTACACCGAGCGGATAATTACTTCGTTGAGAATTCGCCTCAGGAAAGTTAACAGGGTATAAATTATGGTAATCAACATATTCTAATTCAGCAGGATTTCCATCTGCAGGAAAAGTAGGCATCCAGGAATGTGCGTAAGTATGTTCTCGCGAATAATCTGTAGCTACCCAATCAAAAGGACCACTGAATACCTTACGTTCCCCGGTGTAGGATCCTACAATATAGGAATCACCATTTGTCGTATCCACAACCTCAAACTGATCCATGATTAATGTTTTATACATAAAATAGGAATTGAAATCATGCGGATTGATTAGTGCCGTTAAATCATCAACAAATGTCGCATCATCAGTCGATATTCCAGCGTAGTAATTGCCAATCTCTTCTCCTCCTGAGTTGACGTTACCTCCGATAACATCCGTTTGATTGAAGTTCATGTAAGTGTTATAACCATTGAAGGCATAAACCGTAAAATAATAATCCGCATTTGCTCGAACTCCACGAGGAACAAAGGTGTTATTTGCTCCTACATAAGCAACTTTTGCGTCGCCAATCACATCTCCGCGCAAATAATTAGAACCATCGACCGGTGCATCGGAGGGCGCACTACCCTTCTTCCAGAGCACAATGTACTTTTCAGCACTTGACGTTCCTGTAAAAGAAACAGAAAAAGTATATGGGTTGACGTTAGAAAACTGCAAATCTGATGCACCTGCAGAAGGCTCAGTAGCAAGATTATCTGTACCAATCCCATACAGATTGACTATAAAATTAGGATTATCAGGATCATCTGAATTTATTTCTAAAACAGCTTGACGCGAACCGTTACCTCCTGGTGTAAATGTGATCGTGTGACTCGATTGAGCTCCTCCAGAAATAGGACCTGTCGTAATATTTGTTGAAAAATCAGCAGACTGAGGTCCAGTAATATTTACACTCGAAATTGTGAGGTCATTGATCCCCAAATTTTTCAACAATATAGGCGTTGTGGTTGAAGTACCAATTTGAGCAGTGTTACCATTAATAAATGTTGTACCGTCAACATCGACTTCAATCTTTTTATCGGGCGCAACGTATCCAAAAATATCATTCACATCACGTGGCAAAATCTGATAATTAGAATTGTACTGACTCATCAAACCAACAACTGTTTGGGCACCAGAAGGAATTACTTCTCCTACTAAATTTGAATTCGGGTTAATTCGAAGCTGTCCTGTATTTGTTCCATCTGTAAAGTTATAATTCGTTCCACCTGAGAACGTATTTCCAGCATCTGGGAAAGTGACATCGTCCACTTGAACGAGACGTCCCTCATAATTTTCACCTAAACTCGTTATTGGGATCTCCCATGGATCAATTTGAACACCAGTTCCCTCGAAAGTAATATTTGAAATCGGGTCAATTTCCAATAAGCCGTTAAAATCTTTCAATTCTCCCGTGATCATCACAGAATCACCTCGATTTACATTACTTATTTGTGAACCTCCATACGCAGGTAAACCTCCCGAAGGATCCTGTATATAACGAATTGCTCCCAGTTCACCACCATCAGCAGCCACACCAACAATAGTTACGGTCTGACCTACTGAATAATTATCACGCGCATCTTGGATGTTGATTTGTCCAAACAGCGTCGAAAAACTCAACAGTGCGCTCAAAAACATTATTTTCTTAATCATCTATCTACATTTATTAATTAAAATTCAAAACCTAAAGATACGTTAAATCGTATACCTTGTCCAAAAAAGACACCAGCAGATTTCGCATCAAAGTCCGTATAAGAAGTTGAAAAACTATCATTATTCCGTGCATCAGATATATACTTTGTATCTAACGCGTTAAAGACATTTCCTTTAAAAACAAAATTCATTTTGTCCAGTTTCCATCGATATCCCGCATGTACGGATAACATACCATAAGAAGGGATCACCCATGAATCTTTTCCGCCTGTACCATTTTCTGGCTGTAAACTGAACGGGTTAAAATCACTGTAATAACGATCAAAATACGTGTATTTCACTTTGATATAAGCATTCCTTACTGGTTCCCAGCGAATGGCACCAGCATACGTTGACTGAGCTGAATTTCCGACGTGAACGCCTCTTGCGTCAAACTCTATTGTATCTCCCAGGACATCGAGTTTTTCAGACGACTGCCAGGTCCAGTCAGCAATTGATGCCATTCCTTCGATCGCCAAATTGTTAAATATCTTGTAAACCCCGTCAAACTCTACTCCCATGTGCAAAGCATCCATACCATTGACATTCGCCCTTACGAACTCCGTGGGATCATTGGGGTCTGGTACCGCAACTCCAAAAGGAAATGGTTTGTTTTCCCAGTAAGTGTAATAACCGTTAACGTTGGCAGAAAATCGCTTCGAACGAAAACCATAACCCGCTTCAGCAGCCATAATGTTCTCATTTAAAATCTCTGCAAAAAAAGTATTCGTATTGTTATCGATTACATTACTATACTGCGGTGTCCGTGATAAATACCCCAGGTTCACAAAAACATTCGAATTTTCGGTCACATTAAAATTGGCACCTGCTTTAGCTGTAAATCCAGGGATCCATTTCCACTCCGTTTGATTGTATTCCAGGTCGGGATGATTGGGATGATAGGTTTCACCTTTATAATCGACAACATCTCCTCCACCAATTAATAACGTCGTGTCATCAAGGTGTACTTCACGCTTTTCATGATAATCAATTCCCTTATATCCATTGACCACCGTAGAAAGATTTGCAAAAGCTGACCAGCGTCCTTTTGAATATTCAGCTTGTCCAAAAGCCCCGGCCCATTGCACGAGACCATCCCGATGATTGTGATACGGCTGCCAACCAACTTTATCTCCAACTGTTTTCATCGGATTAATACTATTTTTATCATTGGTATTTATCCAGTAGTTACCGCCGAGTAAATCGCGTAACTCTGTGTAGTGCTCACCTTTGTAATAGCGATAATCAAGACCACCAGAAAAGTTCCAGTAATCGTTCGCATCATAATCAAACTGAGAAATTCCTCCGATCCACATGTGATTATTGCGCGAGGCTGTCACAACCTGAGAAGACTTCAATAATTCGGGGTGATAAGTGGGATCCGCTGAAGGAAACGTTTGTCCTCCAATACTAATTTGCTGATTGCTTTGATGAATGGCATCCCAATCAATATGCCCTTGCTCATCCCGAATAATGGCATATTGATTGGGATGCCATTCA
>CAJXMN010000175.1 GCA_913056215.1 uncultured Flavobacteriales bacterium
AGCAACCACAAATAAATTTTATAAAGGATCCTCTTCCACTTCATGCGTTATCAAACGTCGCTGTATCTCCCCTTTTTTGGTTTGAGAGCTCCGGTAGCAAATAGTATACCATCAATTATCCAACCCAAACCACAAATTCCAAGCGTTAATAGATAGAGAATACCAATCCCTATATGCCCCAGATAAAAACGATGTATACCAATAATTCCCAGAAAAAACCACAGTCCAAGCGCAACCACAAGGCTTTTGTCATCTGTTTTCGTGGAGCTCAAGTAATCATCCTCTTCTTGATCATTGACATTCTCACTGTTTTCATCGCCAAAAACTGTTTTTCTTCCATTTTCATGTTTAATCATAAAAATATCAGATTTGAGCTCAACAAAAACAGGACCACTCGGATCGTCACAATGCTTGTAACGCACTTCAGAAGTTCCTACTTCCAACACTTTAGCTTCAATTTCTTCTCCGTCTTTCATTACAATCACATCGCAATTAACGGATAATTCAACAGCATTACCTCTTGAACTTACCGTTGCTATATTTTCGCTATGAGTGTTAAAAGCGGTACTCGATAAACTGCCGTTTTTTTTAGTTTTAAACGAGAGTTGGGCACGATCATTTTCCGTTTGAACCTCAACAATATGCGGCTTTAATTGTGTCTTCATCCCTTGGTGGTCTGAGGCTTTATTTGGAATTGTAGTGGAGAGATTTTTTTTCCAATTGATATGATAACCTGGTTGGTGAACTCGTTTCTCTATTGAACAAGCGCCAACGGTAATGGTTAAAACTAAAAATAATAGTGCCTTTATGATTTTCATGATTAAATATGTTTTGTTACAAATATATGATTCGTCAAATTATAGACAACAATTCATCCTTCTTTTCTAAAAAAATCGATCTATCATATTTCTTATTGCGATAAATGTTTTTTAAAACAGCTATCTCTTTGAACACAAAAATCTGTTATACTTGTTATCAAAGAAAACATACATCATGAAAATATACACGAAAAAAGGGGATCAAGGCGAAACATCACTGATTGGCGGAAAAAGAGTTCCCAAAAACGACATTCGCATCGAAAGTTATGGGACTGTTGATGAACTCAACGCCTGGATCGGTATGTTGCGCGATCAACCCGTGGATGATCAGGCGCTCAAAGACGAGTTAATTGAAATTCAAGACCGCCTATTTACGATTGGATCTCTGCTAGCGCAATCTCCCGAAGGAACTAAAATGGAACTCCCAAGACTCGCAGAAAGTGATATCACGTTTTTGGAAGAAGCTATTGACGCGATGAATGAAACACTGCCTGAAATGAAGTCTTTCGTGCTTCCAGGGGGACATACAACCGTTTCATCTTGTCATATTACACGTTGCGTATGTCGACGAGCAGAACGTCTCGTCGTAGCGCTACACGATGAAACAGATGACTACAAAAAAATCGTGCAATACCTGAACCGATTGAGTGATTATTTGTTTGTTTTAGCAAGAAAGCTTACTTTAAAATTAGAAGCAAAAGAAACGCCTTGGAAACCAAGAATGTAATTCTTTTAATTATAGCTTTTCCCTGTTGAGAAGCTTTTAATTTGGAATTAAAAAAAATAAATATACTTTTGCGCTTTAGACAAAATCTGCAAACAAAAACGACAATAATATGTATTGGACATTAGAATTAGCTTCCTATTTAGAAGATGCTCCTTGGCCAGCAGCCAAAGATGAATTGATTGATTATGCAATTCGAACGGGAGCACCTTTAGAAGTTGTCGAAAACTTACAAGACATTGAGGACGAAAATGAAATTTTTGAAAATATTGAAGATATTTGGCCCGATTACCCATCGAAAGAAGATTTTTTCTTCAACGAGGACGAATATTAACATACTCATATTTCGAGCAGAAGCCTTTCTCAAAATTTGAGGAAGGCTTTTTTTGTCATTACTAACCAGGACACATTGTCAGTTTTACAACAGTGGTATAAAATATGAGCTACAAATTATCCTAAAAACATTGCCAAAACTTTAGGGAATAACCTTATTTTTGAGGCAAATAATAGACCCAGACATGATAGGAGGACTTTTAAAAAAATTACTTGGTGACAAGTCAGATAAAGACCAAAAGCGATATCAACCCATAATCGATCAAGTCAATGAAATTTATGCGTCGCTTTCGTCGCTTTCAGACGATGAATTGCGGGAAAGAACTGCTACTTTTCAAACTCAAATAAATGAACGTACAAAGGATCTCGAATCAGAAATCGAGTCGTTGAATGATCAGGCGAATGATCCCGAGACTCCCGTATTGGATAAAGAATCACTGTTCGAACGCATTGATAAACTCACAGACGATGTTGATGAAGAAATCGAAGAGGTTCTTGAAGAGATTTTACCTGAAGCTTTTGCTACCGTGAAAGAGACAGCTCGTCGTTGGGCTGAAAATGGAGAATTAGTCGTCACAGCTACAGATTTCGATCGCGAACTGGCCAAAAAACAAGATGGTGTAGTTATCGAAGGAGATAAGGCTATTTGGAAAAATGAGTGGTCCGCTGCCGGGACGAAGATGGAATGGATCATGGTTCACTACGATGTTCAAATCATGGGTGGAGCAGTTTTACACCGTGGAAACATCGCAGAAATGCAAACAGGTGAAGGTAAAACATTGGTTGCCACATTACCCGTTTATCTCAATGCTATCACAGGAAAAGGTGTGCACCTGGTAACGGTTAACGACTATTTGGCGCGAAGAGATAGTGAATGGATGGGGCCCCTCTATCAATTTCACGGCTTAACCGTTGATTGTATTGATAAGCACAAGCCTAATTCCGATGCGAGAAAATCAGCGTATAAAGCGGATATCACCTTCGGTACAAATAACGAATTTGGATTTGATTATTTAAGAGATAACATGTCCAGTGATATCGATGGTCTTGTTCAAAAGAAGCATCATTACTCCATCATTGACGAGGTGGATTCTGTCCTTATTGACGATGCTCGTACACCATTAATTATTTCAGGTCCGACCCCCAAAGGAGATCAACAAGAATACGTAGACCTTAAACCGATGGTCGAGAAAGTGGTGAATGCACAACGAACACTCGTCAACAAGATTCTAGCGGAAGCTAAAAAGGACCTCGCTGTTATCAATGATCCGCTCGATGATAAAAAAGAACAAAAACGACGTCTTGAAGAAGGAGGAAAAAAACTGCTTCGTGCTTTTCGTGGTCTCCCTAAGAATAAAGCATTAATCAAATTTTTATCTGAACCCGGTGTAAAAGCACATCTGCAGAAGACCGAAAATTTCTACATGGCAGAGCAAAATAAGCACATGCCTATCATTGAT
>CAJXMN010000176.1 GCA_913056215.1 uncultured Flavobacteriales bacterium
AAAACTTCGCAAAAATGATTAGGTGTTTGAGCGACCTTCGGAAGCGAGTTTTAATCATTTTAGAAGTTGAAGGTAAAGTGGGTCGGAGAGTTTCCAAGCGCTAGATCTTTTTGTTACTTTTTCGAGCAATGCGAAAAAGTAAAGAATACAAATTTCCATTACTTTATTTTTCTCTTCATTTTTTTCATTGATAAAAAAACGAAGCAAAAAAATCTAGGACTTTTTAAGGTGTTTGCTACGCACCGTCGATTCATCCCGAACGCTCCGCTTATCGTGAGTGAACGACCTAACACTGGAAAAAGTCCGGGCCAAAGAACTGACCTTTAACCTTACGAATAACAATTGATACCTAGTCATTAGGACTTTATATTATCCTCCCCCTGTATCCCCCTCTGGAGGGGGAAGTGTGATCAACTAAATTAAAGATGAGAATGGGAGTAGCTTTTATTTGCTACATGAATCCAATTAAATAAAGAGATAGGTTAGAAGTAGAGGATGTGCATCGGAAAATCAGTTTGGGGTACCCACTACCTGAATTATCACCGCATCGTTCTTTAACCACAACCAGGTATCTCACCGTTGGTGGACGGTTCGATACGACGGTTGTTTAGGGGGGATGGTCGTCGCGCTGCGCGCGACGATGATTAAACAAAACAACGAGTCATCTCAACGAGTGGACGAGGCGAGAACACGTAGGTTTTGGAAACGCTTCTAAGTTTCAAATGATGAAGTGAATAGAAAACCTTCACCTACGTTAACGAGAGGAATTGCAATGCGATGATCGCTCCAAAAATAACAAACTGAGGTAAAGTGATTTTAAAGATATCGCGGTGAAGTGTTAAGGCAATGATAAAACTCGTGATTGTATTAATAACTACGACTCCTATGGGGAAATATGCAGAAACTCCGTTTAGTTGAACGTAATTGATCTCCACTAATACTTGCACAATGCCAACTGCTAATAAGAGTAAACCACCTTGATGGATTATAATTCTAAGAGATCCAATAGTGATTGCGTCCTTCGTGATTTTTTTGAGATCGGGGATTTGTTTTTTCTCTCCGTAAATACTGTGTGCAATGCTAATCAAAATGATAAGAATTCCTGCCGTCAGTCCCATGATAATTCTTTGCTATTTGTTATTGACTGAAGCTCAAAAGACTAAAATCTACTTGACCAATAGTTTAGATGTATAAAGCTTACCATTTTTCGTAAAGAATTTAACCCAATAGATCCCTGGACTAGCATTCTTGAGCTTTACTTGTAACTTGGAATTACTTGAGTAGTTCTGATTGAACTGTATTTCTTTACCCGTGGTGCTGATGATTTTGAGATCTTCTATCTCGGTTGGATCAATATTGTTGATCGTGAACTCACTGCGAACAGGATTCGGGTAAATAGAGATTTTATCCAGAGGATGATTTTCGTTTGTTGAAGTAGTTAAGCTGTTTGCCTTTATAAATATCCCAGAGTCAAAATGTCCATCACCACCATCTGCTATTGCGATGATCATATGATAGGTCTCTCCAGGTTCAACGGCCGCAATAGCTTTCATTGGAGTCGTGTAACCATCATATTGGATGTATTGTGGATTCTCATTATACGGAGCTGTAAGACCATCCCCATTGTCAACGTATAAAAATGAATTCGATGATTCATTGATAGTATTTATATTAATTCCTTGATTTGTGTTCGGTGTTAGAGCTATGTTTACAGTATCATTTCCAAATCCTGGTCCGGATATGAAAATAGCCATAGCATCTGTAAACTGGCTGCCTGTGAACTCGGGGTATTCTTCTGAACCGAAAATGTAATCCAATTGAATACTGTCGTAATTAACAACTACATCAAATTCCAGAATAGCGGCATTATAGGTGTCTTCATTGGCTAATGAATTTAGCGGCTCATATCCTGGAGTTCCAACGTCTAAACCTGTATCTGACTCATCATTTGGTCCATGAAGTCCATAACCATTATCTTTAACGGTTCCTGTAGTCATGATAATACCTTCATTAAAAGGAAGGAAGGTATTAGCGCCATCAAATGAGCCAAAAGCGTCCAGGTTTCCCGAATAACTTACGTTTGAGACGTTTACACCATATCCTGCCATTGTATATTGCGCCAGATCTACGGGATGTATGAGATCATCCGTTACCAGTTGAGCATTAAGTAATTGTACGTTGACTGCAAGGATAAAAGTGATTATGTACTTCATCTGAGAAATGATTTAAAGGTTTTACAAAGAAATGCTTTTTTTTACACTTCTATTGAGAAAAGATGTTGATTTATTTTTTAGCATCTTTGAGAAACGTCGAGATTATCTGGTTTTTAGCAGGTCAGGGAGTGGATGATAAGTGTCTAATGTGTGTCTTTACACTGGAAAATATCCGGGGATTAGAACAAGCGATTGTTATTTTAATCATGTGTTTGTAAATATTCTTTAAGCCCTTCAATCTCTGTTGTGTCTTTGAGAATTTCGCCCCATACATAAAGATGGTTCTGATCTCTTCCAAGAGGTACGCCTGCATCAAACTCAATGACTTCAAATGTTTTAGGATCGGCACCTTCTATAATATTACCGCGTCTGTACACATGATTACTGTCCTTGGCATATGTGGTTGATCCAAGGGGAGTAAAAGTTTTTCGGTGGGCAGTATCTAATTTTAAAATCATTTTCCCATCAGACATTAAATGACGATAGTAAACGGAGTTTTTGTCTGTTGAATATCGACCATAATCCCGGTAGGTTTCAAAGTCAATTTTAAAGGGCAATGAATCAAAATCTGGTCCGTGTCCTAGCACACACGTTAATATGTATGTTTTACCAGTTTTCTTTCTCCTATAGAATTCCAGTTTTATGTGTTCCCATACTTTTTTGTCGTACTCATAGTTTTCAAGATTGTCTAAGCAAGTGCCTTGATCGCTCCAAACAACAGTGTCTTGGTTCGGTTGTTGAGTTTTGTGCTCAACTTGATTCTTGTTCGGTTGTGTGTTAGAACAAGATGATAGAGCTATTATGATTGCGAGGTATGTAAAGATTACTTTCAACTTCAAACTCTACTTTTTCTTCCAGTTTTTACGAATATTCAATGCGTCAAAAAATAAGAATACTCCAATTAAGAGGAGAAGGGAATTGACTATGATTTCTTCAAAACTAGTATTCATACTAAATCCTTTACTTTGTTGAGATAATAAAAAAATATAAGGTATAAAGAGTGTTACTAAAATGGAGAAAAACATATATGTATTAAACAATACA
>CAJXMN010000177.1 GCA_913056215.1 uncultured Flavobacteriales bacterium
GCCGATACGGTCAAGCCAGGGTGCCATTGTGCTCGGGTTGGCTCTGCTGCAACTTTGCAAGGCGACCCGATGGAGGTGAAACCATGAACGAGCAAAAAAAACAAGTCATTGAAGCTTACAACAGTGCCATTAATGAATGGGTTGAAATTAGAGCCTACTCAATATTTAAAGCTTTAGGCGGAGTAGCTACTGATTTTCAAAACGTACTAATCGCTGCAGGCGATGGAAGTAATACTTCAGGCATGTTTGAGGAACGCGAAAAAGATGAGCGTGGTCGCTGGAATAAAGGACTACCGAAGGCCGTGGGACTTTTTCCTTACGAGCCATATATCGGAAAAAAGCAGACGCGAGGAGCTAAAAAATTAGAGGTACTGCCCCGTGGAAATACATTTCATTATTTCGAGACACCTGGAAAAGGTAAAAAGACCAATATTCATTTAGACGTATGGGGATATAACTCCGATAAGCAAACGACTGTTGTTCTGGAAAAGGGTGGAAGGTATTACCCTTTATTTGGTTCATCAGAAACGCGTTTTTTGTCACCTGACTCGTCTTTTGGAGGTGATTTGACGTACTATACCTTGATTCATCGCTTACGTGCTGAAATCGCTCAATTAGAAGAAAAAATATCGGGTCGTCGCGGATTGGAATACTGGATTGCGTATCACGATGAGCGTCGTGAAGATAAACTATTGGATATCGATAAGGTAGAACAGGAACTGAATGAAATCCGGTACAGTACAATTACGACCGATGATAAAAAGTACAAAACGGATTCTAAAAAGAAAAAGCGCAAGAAACGCCAGGAAAAAGTTGTTTTGTACTACAGTCAATTGGATGCTATCAAGAAAAAGATACGTGAATTGAAAGCAGAGAAAGAGAAAGTTTTGACGAAAAAGCAGGCGTTAAATCGTCAGTTGCAGGGCATGTATGATCTGATTGGGACTGAGTGGGTGAGTTTTGAGGAGAATGAAGGACTCTATTTATTTGAAGATTCTTCGCGTTTTGATATTCGCACGCAGGAATTTACTTTCCCTCCTTCTGATGAAACAGAGAAGTTTCAGGTGAAATTAATTGCAATACCTTTAAGTCATCAGAGCCAACAATTCGATGAAGTGATGTTGCACATGAATGTTACTGATGCAGAACCTTTCTATACTGCTCAATTGCGACTAGACATGACTGATGTTTTTGCTTCTGATGATTTTTCGTTCGAAAAATCGCGTTTGATTGCACCGGCAGATTCTATTGGTATCATGGAGTTTTTAGAAGCACTTAAAGATGATCAGATGTATCTCAACATCATCGCACGAGGTCAGGGGATAGGCCGTATGGAAAATAATCAGATTATTGATCATCCCAAACCTGATGCAATCAATAATTATCCAGGTGGTACAAATGAAGAACAACTGCGAGCAAAGGAAAGTATTTCCTTTAAACAACTGAGAACAACACAGGTAACTTTATTTGTTGATCGTTGTATTACCTTAGAAGTGAATAGTTATACGGATCCCGTTAAAAGTAATTTTACGCCGCCCTCTCAAGCTATTGCTGAAGCTATGACGCAATACAACCTGTCAAAGAATGATGTGTTGAGTGGATACAGGACTTATGCGACGCTGAAAAAGTTAAAAGAAGAGTTGAACATATTGGCTGGAGATTACCTCGAACGACCTGCTGCGAAAACGGTAATCGACCGATTCAATAAGGCCATTGAAAAAACAGCTATAACGATAGGGAAAACCTCGTTTAAATACGATGAATTTTAATCTTTTAACGGATCATTTTCAAAAAAAGATGGGTGAAAATTAACCAGGTACAGCTGCTCTGTAGCACGTGTGAATGCCGTGTACAACCATCTGAAGTAGGATTGGTCCATCATTTCTTCTGTGAGATATCCCTGGTCAATGAAAACACAGTCCCATTGGCCACCTTGTGATTTGTGGCAAGTAACTGCATAGGCATACTTTACCTGTAATGCGTTGAAGTAGGGATCACTCATAATCCGTTCATACCTTTTTTTCTTATTGCGCTCAAACGCATAATCTTCTTCAATAGCAAAAAACAATTCCTTCATTTTATCGCGCGATATAGAGGGTTGATTCTCCGCTAGTGCATCAAGCATTATTTTGACCTCAAACTCACCGTAGTCGGGGAAGTCAATAAGTTCAACCTTTGCATCTACAAAATCAAAACCGTAGCGGGAAGACCGTCCTAAAATCCGTTTTACGCGAATCGTTTCTCCATTGGCAATAAAATTAGAAGAAACGTCCTCTCCGAGCCAGAAATAATTGTTGCGAACGACCATTAATAAGTCGTTGGCGACAATTTGTTCTTCATACCAAAAAATGCGCGCACGAACCTGTTCATTAAATAAATTAGCCCTTTTGTTGGAGCGCGTGATGACGATCGTGTTGGTATCCCCGTAGTTGGAAAAGGAGGAATCCAGTATATCTTCAAGTTCTGAACCATCGATGCTTTTAAGATCACTATCGCTGCGCAATTGAATATGCGGAAAACTATGCTCAGGAGCGGATCGTAAGGCCGTTGCATTTTCTAGAATTGCGGAATTATATGCTTGTCTTAGTACTTCTGAAAGCTCAAAATGCGAAATATGTAAACGCGGAAAGTGATTTTCAAGATATGATTGTTGAAGTGCTGGACTGAAATCAGTACCTACGGGCGGTAATTGTCCACGGTCGCCAATAAAAATGAGACGACAATTTTTACCTCCAAATACGTATTCAATAACATCTTCCAAAAGGTTTCGTGGTTGGATTGTACCGTCACTTTTTAGTGAATAATCACCGATCATAGAAGCTTCGTCAATGAGAAAAAGCGTATTGGTATGAGTGTTATAAATGCTGTAAAAGAACGTTTTCCAGAGATGGAAGGGAAGCTTAAACTGCTTGATGTTGCATCTCCCCAGACATATGAGAGGTACTGTAATGCTTATCGCGGAGCTTTTATGGGTTTTTGGCCAACATTACAGGGAAAAGAAATGCAACATAACGGTAATATTAAGGGTTTAAATAATATTTTCCTTAGTGGACAATGGCTGCAACCTCCAGGAGGCCTTCCTACAGCTTTAGTTACAGGTAAAGATACAATAATGCGATTATGTAAAAAAGAAAGAAAAAAGTTTTTATCTGCATAGGTGAACTTCTTGGAATGAATGAATAGATGAGATTTAGATTTTCGTCCAAAGATTTTTCAAAGATATAAAAATATTAATAAAG
>CAJXMN010000178.1 GCA_913056215.1 uncultured Flavobacteriales bacterium
TGAACTAAGATTTAGCTAGGGTATGCACTCTACCTGCACACTAATATTTCTCCATAAAATGCTGTCCGATTGCTCTAAATTTCTCCGCCAAATGCGTTGGCTCAAAAATGGTGACACCCTCCCCAAAACTCAACAAAAGCGCTTTCAACTCATAATTCACCATTACTTCCAGTTCGAGGACAATACTTTCAACCGATCGTTCCTTTACCTTTTGCGACCCGTGAATCGGCTTTGATTCGATGTAAGGATAGAGTGATTTGTCGACTTTGAGCACCACCTTCTCAACGTTGGCATCTTCGGGTATCGTCACACCAACAACGTCTTCAAAATAGGTATCAAAATCTATATGTGAACGAACATAGGAATGATTTATCTCTTTTAGAGAGAGGATTCGATCCAAAGCAATGTTGGTAAGTCCTTCAAATTCGGTGGATTGACCAAATAAAAACCAGCGGTTGTTGTACTGTTTCAAATGATAGGGTGATAATTGAAAAACTTTTGGCTGATCGCTTTTGTAACTCTGGTATTCAATTTCTACTACTCGCTGGTGGCGAATAGCATTGTATAATGGTGTGAAGTACTCCATCCCTTTTAAATAAGGATTGGACTGAAAAGAGATAAAAGTATTCTCTTCTTTTTGATTAACTCCTGGTACCTGATCATCTAATCGTACTTTTAGCTCCTGGATCCACTCGAATTCAGGTAAGCCTTCAAATCGTGAAAGGATCTCTATAGCTTGATTCAACTGCTGCTGTTCGCGGGGAGACACTTCCTTTTTATTAATAGAAAATTCAGGATCTGTATACCTGTGATAGGTTTTTTTACCATCGCGATAGCTTTCAATAGGGGCATCGAAGCCTTGTTCACTTTTCATGAAACGGATATCATCATAGATCTGCCGTCGCCTTACTCCTTCATCTTTTCCCGTAAATTCTTGAATCGCTGCATTGCACGTGTTGATGAGGTCTTCCATGAAAAATTTTCTACCGCGGTTACTGAAGCATTTGTCTAATGCGTTATAGCGAATAGTAGCGTGTTTGTTGGTTGCCATTGATGGTTGTTTGCTTAAAAATAAGAAATATTCCGTATCTTCAACTATAAATAGCTCTTTCATCTTTGCCATTACATCTTCTCGATTCCAACACATTTAGCAGTGAGTACAGGCCTACTGGAATTCCACAATTGATGTATATCAGAAAATAATCACTACCTTCGCTATTCGTGCTAAAAAATCAAATAATGAAAAAAATTGTACTAACATTTATGTTATTGAGCCTCGTTGGGTGGGGCTATTCACAATCGTATACCACTGCTATCGGTGTTAAAGGAGGAAACTCTGGCGGTATTGGTTTTGGTGGAGGTGGTTTAAATCTCAAACACTTTATCAGTAGTGGCAATGCGCTCGAATTTACTGTTGGAGGCGGAGACAACCATATCCGATTACAAGGGTTGTACGAATGGCAAAAAAACATCAGCGATATCAATGGATTGGAATGGTATGCCGGATTGGGAGCCTCTGTAGGTTTATGGAACAGAAAATATGCCCACCCAAATGGTAAAGATAGCTATGATAGCGGGCTCTACCTCGGTGCTAATGGTATTATTGGCCTTGATTGGAACCTTGAACCTGAATTGGGACTACCTATCGGACTTGCACTTGATACGGGACCTTACATCGGTCTGATCAATTCTGGTTTTTTTGGATGGGGTGGTGGTTTTGCCATCCGCTACATCCTCAAGTAATCCTGGTTTTCTATTTCGCTAAAACCTCAATACTTACACGGCGGTTCCGTTGACGGGATGCTTCATCGGTCTCTTTTACCAATTTACGCGTAGGCCCATACCCCTTGTATGTCAAACGGTTCTTGGCGATGCCCGCGTCGAGGAGCGCTTTATATACTTCCAACGCTCGCATTTTTGAAAGGTTTTGCTTACCTGTAGCAGGGTCCAGTCCATCGTTGCGATATTTGCAGCAGATATGTCCTTGAATCTCGATAACAAGCGAAGGGTAATCTTCCATGATACGAATGAGCTTCTTGACCGTTCTTTGCGACTTTCTTTTTATGGTATGTCGACCGGGAATAAACTGAATGTCGCTCACGTTTAGAATTTCTCCTACTTCCAGCGCTTCGACGGTTTTCTTATTGAGTTTGCCGTCGCGCGTCTTTGATTTATGATCGATTTTCTCCACTCGCTCTTCTTTTTTAGAAGGTGCAGTTTCCCGAACTTCGCGCACTACTTTTACCACCGTATCTTTGGCTTTGGACGGTATTTCGGTTTCAGTATACGTAACGACGGTTTTCCGGTTCGCTGCCAGCTCCCCGTATTTCGATACTTGTCCGCGCCCAATGATGGACTGAACAACAGAAGTATCCATTCCTTGCTCAACAAGAAAACGATAGACCGCCAGCGCGCGATCCTTTGACAACTGCTGGTTATTTGCTTCGTTTCCTGTGGTATCGGCATAACCTTCAATTTCGATGTGATTGGCGCGATCATTCTGAGCGACTGTCACCAATTTTTGCTGGTCCGCAGCTTGCAGTGTTGTTTCGTTTACGTCAAAATGAACCACCACCTGTTGCTCTTGTGTCCAGATAAAGGAAGCGCATAAAAAGAAGAGTATCATCAATACTGATTGCATCATGATGTATTTCGTTGTATAACGCACTAACGGTGTTTTTCGTTACGTTCTCTCATGAGTTCGCCGCCATGAACAAGTGCCGTCCAAAGCGAAATTTTACCATTCGCATCCATCGTCGGCCAAATCGGTCGCACCACATCATCGTGGGCTGCAATATTGAGGTAATCACCAAAAAAGACCTCCTTCTGGGGTTTAAAAGGTGTATTTGACACTTTTTTTTCGTGAATTGTGGCTCCTCCATCGCTGGAATACGCAATGTAAACATCTGTCGAATGGTCATCATGGTTTCTCCGATCGTAATAAACGAAATACAAGTTGCCGTTCTTTTGATCGATATCCATCCACGTAAAAAACTGATGCTTTCCGCTGTCGTCCTGGTTGACCTTTATTTTTTGGCTCCATGATTTACCATGATCATCCGAATAGATCATCCAAATTTCGGTATTCGATGAGTCCCGACCCTGATCGGCCCAATTGACATAGATCCGATCATTAAATGCACCACCCGATTGATCAATCTTAATGATAGGGAGTCCATTGCAGCGACCAACACCAGGTACAGAAAATGTCCAACCACCGGGATGATCGTGG
>CAJXMN010000179.1 GCA_913056215.1 uncultured Flavobacteriales bacterium
CTTCAGATTTCTTAGATATACCGTGCTTAATGGCATTTTCTGTTAACGTCTGAAGAATAAATGGAGGAATGAGCAGTTGAGCCCCGAGTTGGTTCACTACTTTATACTGCAGACGTTCTTCAAAGCGAATTTTTTCGAGTTTCAGGTAGGAGGTGACGAGCTTCAATTCTTCTTCCAGCGAAATAAACGATCGTTTACCCAACTGCAGGGAATCTCTTAATATCTTAGAAAGGGTAGTCGTAGCCGATTTCGCAGTCGAAGGATCTACTTCGATGAGGGCTCGAATACTGTTCAGCGAATTGAAAAGAAAATGAGGGTTTAATTGATCCCGCAACGTCTTGAGTTCAATCTCGCGATTACTGGCGACGAGCTGCAGATTGTACAACTCCTGTTTTCGCGACTTGCGCAGCAAATGATACGTTAAATACACGGCGGACCACAACACAAAAAAGATACTGTAAAGCAATACATTGACTATTAATTCAACAGGACGGCCCAATGGTTCCTGAAAAAAAAGGTAGTTCATGATTCCACTCAACAACAAGAGAATAGCTCCTGCTGAAATGTTCAAAAAGAGCACGCGTGGAATAAGCGGAACCAATTTTAAATTGAGCCAGTCCAGACGAATGAGTAAATAGCGCATCCCATGTGTTACGAGAATCAATAAAATGTATAATTCCAAGAGTCTGTAACGCGTCTCTAAATCAAATTCATTCTGCATGTAGCTCGTGATAGCTATTAATCCACAAAATACACCCCAACCTGTCAGTTGAGTAATCCAATATATAGGGGACGCCTTGTACATATAACAAAAATAGAACTTTTGACCTATCAGAGGATGGAGATAGCTTTATTATTTAAAGGATTTCTTACCGATGATTGGTCCCTGAGGATAAACGGGTTTGATTGATTCTGAATGGAAAAACCAACAAAGAGCCCTGTTTTGAAATTGGCCCAACAAAAAGATCTTGTGGTTAGAGGTTTTGATGATCAGTAAGGTACATGATGTGGAATGAATTACTTTGAAAATAATACCTTGGTAAGTATATTTGCGGCATGAAAAAAATTGATGAAGAGCTCAATGCTCATTTTAAAAATGAACATCATCAGGCGGTGGTGAACGTGCGTTACACTTCCAATTGGATCGGTGCTTATCACAATCGCCAATTAAAACTGTTTGACTTGACATTGGCACAGTTTAATATTATGCGCATCTTGCGCGGAGCAGGAAAGCAACTAAGTATCAAGGTTATCAAAGATCGTATGCTGGAAAAATCACCAAATACTACCCGTCTAATTGACAAATTAATTGATAAGAAATTTGTAAAGCGGATGCGCTGTGACAATGATCGCCGCGTTGTTTATGTAGCTATTACAAAAAAGGGTAGAGAAGTGCTGAGTGAAATTGATCAGGTTTTTGATGACATCTACAATGCTCAGAACCTCACAAATGAAGAGGCGCAGCAGTTAAATTATTTACTGGATAAAATGCGCGACAGCAATGATTCTTCCAAAGAGTAAAACGTCTTAAGAACATTTAACAGTCGGTCGTGTTGTCGGTACATTAAAGCATATCATAATCGTTAATTTCGCATTCCAAATGAAGTTTATTACATCTATCATATTTTTATTTACGCTTTCTTCTCTCAACTTAAGCTGGGGACAGGGTAGTTTTAGCTTAACTGTTAACAATCAGCAACAGGAACCGCTTGAGTACGTTAATGTCAGACTGTTTGATTTGAAGGATTCTACTGTGGTTGCCGGTGGATATACAAACAAGTCTGGAGAAGTACGTATCACAACTATTCCCTATGGTACTTATGCGGCAAAAATTACATTTTTTGGTTTTGAAGATCGTTGGTTGAAAGAATTGAGCTTCTCGAATAAAAAAAGAAAAATCAATCCTGGGACCGTCAAATTAGAACGCAAAAGTGGTAAAGACTTTGAAGAGGTTGTGGTTGAGGGAAAAACACCGCTGATTGAATCCAGTATCGATAAACGCACCTATAATGTCGAGGAGGACATGACAACGATGGGGGGTGGTTTGACGGAAGTTTTAAATAATATTCCTTCTGTTGAAGTCGATAATGACGGGAATGTCTCACTTCGTGGTAATGGCAGTGTTACGATTCTCATTGACGGAAGACCGAGTGCTATGTCAAGTGGTGATGGGGCTTTAGATGGAATACCTGCTAGTGCTATTGAAAGTATTGAAATCGTGACGAATCCTTCTGCAAAATATGATCCTGATGGAACGGCTGGAATCATTAATATTATCCTTAAAAAGAAGAAGCTACGTGGGTTAAATATCAATACAAATATTACCGCAGCTAGTGAAAAGCTCTACAACGGTAATGTGGGAGCAAATCTTCGCAACGAAAATGTGAATATCTATGCCAATTATTCGTTCCGTTATCGGGAAGGTTATCGGAACAATTTTAATGAACGAATTTCAACATTGGAAGGCGACAGTTCCGAGTTTCTCGATCAGGATCGGCTGGGAACAGATTTCAGAAGATCGCATACCGGTAAGGTAGGAGCTGATTTTTTTCTCAATGAAAACGAAGTCATCGGTTTCTCCGCGAGTGGCACGTACAATGATCGTATTCGAAGAGGACGTCAGGTCAATGCCCTGAGTTATAATGATGAATTGTATCAATTCTGGAACCGAAATGTATATGACCCGAGGAATCGACAGTCTATCGATCTCAACGGAAATTACAAAATCGATTTTGAAGAAGATAAAGGAGACTTTACTTCGGCATTGACCTATTCCGCAACGGATCAGATTGCCATTGGTCGTTTTAGAGAATATTATTTTGAACCGGACAGCACTAAAGCGGATCAGCATTATCGCTATCAGAACCAGGAACGCGAAAATAACCAGCGAACTTTTACAGCAAGTGCTGATTTAGTCCGAAAAATATCAAAAAACCTGAAACTCGAGGGTGGACTGAAAGCGATTGTAAATCAACAAAATGAAAGTAATTACCTGGAGTATTACGACACTATTTCAGCGTCAGTAATCCCCGACCCTGAGGTAAATAATGAATTGGCTTTCGATGAGGATATTTATTCGGCTTACGGGATCGTAGGGCATCAACCATTCGATAATTTTCGCTATCAAATTGGACTTCGGGCAGAGCAAGCACTCACAGAACCGCGACTGGTCGGAACAT
>CAJXMN010000180.1 GCA_913056215.1 uncultured Flavobacteriales bacterium
GTTATGAGAAAACGAAATAGAGTATTTACCCTTGGAATTTTTTCCATTGCAGTCTTACTCGCCTGTAAAAAAGAACAGCCTGCAATGAACGGCAATGCAAAAGACCCGTGTGATTGTGCCAGTGAGGTGAGTGCGGATTTTGAGATATGGGAAGGATCTAGTCAAGTGCCCAATCCTAGACAAACATTAACTGATACTACTTACAAAGATAGAACTGTAGAGTTTCGTGCTTTGGAAGAGGATGCGGAATACACTTGGTACATAGGTGCAGATGTTGAAACAGGACAAGAAACCTGGAAGTATTTTCCCGACCAATGGGCGGGAAGTGATATCCCAATTACCCTGGTGGTAGAAAAAGAACCGAACAACACTTGTTTCCCGGATGATGATGGTTATGATTCTGTAGTTAAAACTTTTCACATCTCAGATTACTGGCAAGAAAATGGACAGGATTTAGGTTTGGGGCCTATTGAAGGGATATATCGCGTAAAATCAGAACACCTCGCTGATAGTTTCGATGTAGAGTTTTATGCAGATAAAAATTTTCAGGGAGAAATTATGTTCAATATTGTTAACTACGATGGAGAGGGATCCAATTGTATCGATCAAGCCAGAATAACGGGTTCAAATTACAGGCAAGTATGGACAACGAATGGGACTGGGAGTCTTGTTTGTGATGCAATACGAGGGTTTATACACAATCGAATGGATGGTATAACTGAGATGCAGTTCTCGTTTGGAGCTACAGGCCCATCATCACCAGATTATTATGAAAGAACCTATTTTGGAAGAAAAATTAATTAGATATTATGAAAAGAAGAGTATACGTTATTTCAGTTATTTGTATGTTATTAACCCATTATTCGGTTTCTCAATGTGATAACAACGTTTCAACAGATCCTGCTAATCCTAATAATGAAGCTTTACCTGATTCAACTGAAGATGTAAGTGCACCTTTTGGGCAAGATGTCAGGTATTTGAATGGTTTCGAATGGTGGACACCGAATTCTTACAACCTCGAAAATGATATGGAATTTAATCCTGGGCAACCTTATGTTTCTATGAGCAATATTCAGAGCCCAAATCAAAGTTCATCTTATTCATATTTAAAGAAAGACTTAGGTTATGAAGAAATGAATCCAAATAATGGATGGGAGTTGTTGCTTTCTAACTTAGGTCGTTATCCCGATGACCAAACTCCAGATCCAGCATCACAGATTGATTTGAATAATGTTCCTTATTTAGTTTTTTATCATCGTTATAAAGGCATTGTGCGTGTTTTTGTAAGGTATGGTGAAAATAATTTTCCAAATGATGCGATCGATGGTCTAAAAATTAATTTGTATCATGATAATGCAGTTGGACAACAAAATATGTCAGGTATATTTAGGTTAGGAGACGGATTGGATAGAAGTCTTGACCAGGAAACTAAAACATCATATTTAAGTACAGTTGTTCCTCCAAACGGTCAACTTAATTTTTGGCTGAGTGGTGATTTTCAACTGGCATATGACCCCTGTGTTTGTGAGTATCCTACGAACGTAAAACTAGATTTCGAGTATTTTTCTACTACCAGTTTATCCTTGACGGGAAGGGCTGTTAGTGTGCCTGATGATATTATTGATCAGAACGGCAACGTTACGAATACTGATTTTTTAAGTGGAGTTGACTTCTCTTCTGAACTCGACGCAGAAAATGGGTTTATCATCTATGAAAAGATGGAGGCTCTAGTGGACGACTATATCGCTAAACTAGAGGACTACGAAACACAACTAGCCTATAATGAGGAACTAGAAAAAGATTTAGCTGTTTTAAGAGTTGCCAAATTAGTATTTCAAAGTGGTGTAAATGCTGTTCTCGGAACTACGGAATATACTGCACTCAAAAGTTTAGTCCCTGGTATATCTGAATGGGCCGGAGCGAGTATCAATATTTTTTGGAGGCAATTCGATAAAGTTTTGACGAAAGAGCTTGACTTATACATAAGTGATAATTTCCAGAAAAAATCAGAACCACAGAAACCGAGTCTTCCAACAGCTTCTTTTACAGAAATGAATTTTGACGGAGAGATGAATAATGACTTACCGATCAATGGTCCTTTGTTTATGACCCCTGGTTCTTTTAAGAATAGTGATACACTTGTTAAAAATGAGGTGACAAGTGTTTCTGAATATCCTATCTATAATAATCCACTTGGGGTTTTCGCACTTTTAGAGGCGCCTAAAGTTCTATATGGTTCTGAACTTTACTGGCCTGATGATTGTTACAATAAATTTATTACTTACAATGATATCGTTTATATCGAACAAAGTTTCACGCATTCGGTTGGTAGGCAATTTAGGATTGCTGAGCCATTAAAGTATACATTCAATAATTCACTGGATATTAAAGATTATTCCGTTGAGGGATCAATTGTGACCGAACATAGTGAAATAAGTGGAGATAGTACTTTGAATGAAACTATCTCTGGTAACTTCACTAACTGCAGTAGTTCTACTTTTCCGGGTGATACGGCAAACAATACTTTTCGCGTTCAGTCTGATTTGGTTCCTGTTGACGCTATGTTAAACCATGTTTCGCAATTTGCTACTTCTCATGAAACTCAGGTTACTTTACCACCAGAAGCGGAATATACAGATGAAATGGTAAAAGAATACTGCGAGAAAAATATAAGTTCGTTGTCCCCGCAAGAATATACAAAATACCCTTTGGAAGATATCTATTTAAAGCTTGTAGTTAATGTTGTTTACGATGATACTGATGATCAAGGCGAACAGCATGAATACACATATATATTTACATATAAACTTAATGAAGATGATATCATTCCAATCACTTCAATTTATCCAAATTTAGTGGGGTCTGAGGGAGATTTCTCCCAATACCCGGAAAACTTGTTCTTAGACGGTGAAACCTTCGATGGATCACCGGTAGAAGGCTGTGAACTCAACGGTAACGTCTATACCTGCAAAGCGTGGAATGACGTGGAACTTTCGGGCAACTTTACCGTGACCAACAACTATGATGTCTT
>CAJXMN010000181.1 GCA_913056215.1 uncultured Flavobacteriales bacterium
ATAAAGACCTACTTTTTATAGCCGATGATCAATTTATTCGAAGAAATTTCACCAGTAATGAAAAGCGAAATAATAGTCAACTTGTAAGAACATTAGAACACGTCCCAGATAGGAAGAGAGCTCGAATAACTTTACCTGGTTCTAGCATCCCTGCTGATGTTGAGCAAGCTAAAAAAACTCCTTTGCGTGAGTTTGGAGATGCTACTCAAATTGCTATAACAAGAATAGGAGAAAATAGGGGTGGAACCTATAATTTAACTACTGACCCGGCAAATACTGTTCAAAATGAGATCACGGGATCAAATAGTAATAATGGGGTTACGGCAACATTTCCAGTCGCGGGTGGTGCAAATCGTGGATTTGTATCGTTGGATCCGACCAGCCTTAATGGTCCTGGGCAAACTTTTCAACTGACAGATGAATCTGGTAACATAATACCATTAGTTGATTTGTCTACGACTATTCCCATTATAACTAATAGTGGCACTTCTAGAGCTGTTCCTGCCGGACCTTCCAGTGGAGGTCCAAGAATGTATGCTTTTGGTGTTCCGGATGGTCAAACAAACTTGAATATAACCATCACTTCAAATGAAGGAGGGTCTTTTCGGGCATTAACCTCTACCATTGGGCCTGATAATAAGGCGACAACAACAAATTCGAATCCTTCACAAAGTGGTGATGTTAAAGTTTCCACCAATGGAACAGTAGTTGGCCCCAGAAAGAAAAATAATGGGGGCGGTAAGGCAGTGAACCAATAATTTAGAGTATTATGAAAATTTTAGTCGGCTTATTTTTCTTTTGTAGTTTCCATACGTTATGTCAATTAAAAGTAGATTTTTCAACTACGAGCCAACATGAACGTTTTCTTTTTTCCAACGTTGCTGGTGATGGCGCCTATTTAGTTGAGGAGACGTATAAAAACACTGAAATGCTGAAGGAGCATTACTTTTATCATGAGGACAAGGATGAGAATGCAAAACAATTGTATAATGTTGATTCAGTCAAACGGTATTATGAAAATGGAGATCTTGCATTTTCTGGAATTGTATTGGACCAGAAATATTTTAACTTAGGGGATTTCGATAAAAAAGGATTCTTTACGATATCAAGTGTTGTTTGTTTTTACAAAGATGGTTCGAAAAGGGCAATAAAGTACGAAGACGAAATCAACGAAAATTTAAATTACTTTTTTTGCTACTTCGATAAGGAAACGAATAAAGTGATTTACAGAAAAGAAGTTTTTAACGGTGAAAGGATCAGTGGAACTTTTTTTCTACAAGTAGACGGTAATTGGGTTGTATCATTTTATGAAGATGGAGAAGTGAAAGAAAAATGGACGATTTCTTCGGATATTTTTACTCCTGTAGACGCTTTTGTACTAAAAAAGGTGGAATTGAGTGATTCAACAGTGATATCCAGTCCAAAAAAATTAAAAGAACATATCAACGGGAGAAGCGTTTTTTTATGGGAAGCGGATCTTATAGTTTATTAGTGAGTTACAGCTTGGGGCAACATAGCTATCAACACCGATATAGCCATGATTACAGGAGATAAATTTTTTGAAATGAGCAACCATCTCGGAAACGTACTACAGGTGGTCACCGACAATAAACTCCCGGAGCCCGATGGACAAAACGGCGTCGATCACTACGTTGCCGATGTGGTGAGTTATTCGGATTATTATCCATTTGGTATGCAAATGCCGGGGAGATCAGCCAACATTTCAGATTACCGATATGGCCTGATGGGAATGGAAAAAGACGATGAAATTAAAGGAGAGGGTAATAGTCTTGATTTTGGAGCAAGAATTTATGATCCGAGAATTGATAGATGGTTATCTACTGATCCATTAGCAAGAAAACAGCCTGGATGGTCTCCTTATAAAGTAATGTTAGATAATCCAATAATATATTCTGATCCCGATGGTGAGACTGAATATTTGGAGGTCATAATTAATGATAAGACTACTGGAAAAACAACTTCTATTAAGGTTGCTGTGAGCGACGATTTGGAAGGCTTCCCCAGCTGCGCTGCAGTTGCACTGCTGCGCTTTACCTTCCTTTCCACTTCTGCGGGCTTTGCGAAGTATGAAAAACGGCAACAATAATAATTTCGTTCTCGAAAACATTATACGGTCTTAATCTCTCGGGATGGCAGGGCAATGGTGTATGCATTTTTATCGCTTTGCTTTATGCGCTATTGACCTGCCTGTAATATTTCACTGATTGATTGCAAAGTTGACTTAGCCCGATTTATTCACCAATCTGAGCGACTATAAACCGGAACTTACAGTGCTAAAATATCTTATATGTTTTTTTATCTTGTTGAGCAACTCCATTTATAAGGGCACTTTTATCCGTCAGATTTTGATTTAATTTTGATCTGTTTTAATTTACTTGGCGTTACAAGCCCCGATATATGCATCTATTTCTTTGGCACCTGTTTCTAAAATAACCTCAAAATTAAATGCATGAAACGTGATACACCGAGCCCGGCGAGATGAGTAGATCGAGCTAAAGTTAATAAATCAGGTTAATACATGCGCTCATTGAAGGTGTAACTCTTGGAAAAATAAGACGGCGATCACTATTAACGATGTATCGTGTATAACCTTACTACATTTTTTGAAAAAGTTGACTAAATGTGCATTATATTTGTTGGTTAGATTTCTTAAATCCGTTCACATGGCAGACCAATCAAATTACACAGAAGATAATATCCGGTCATTAGACTGGAAGGAACATATCCGCATGCGGCCGGGTATGTACATCGGGAAATTGGGAGATGGTTCTTCAGCCGATGATGGTATCTACATTCTCATGAAAGAGGTGATCGATAACTCCATAGATGAGTTTGTAATGGGATCTGGTAAAACCATAGAGGTTTCTATTCAAGGAGAACGTGTTACCGTGCGCGATTATGGTCGTGGAATACCGCTAGGTAAAGTAGTAGACGTAGTGTCTAAAATGAATACCGGTGGTAAGTATGACAGCCGTGCTTTTAAAAAATCTGTAGGATTGAATGG
>CAJXMN010000182.1 GCA_913056215.1 uncultured Flavobacteriales bacterium
GAAAATAAGAGGTTGTTGAACGTTTTAAAGCAAATTGGGCTAATAAAGAAAAAAGAATACATGCCTGATAAGGATGGAGACATTACTTTTTATCGAAATCACTTTAATGATTTTGATTCTTAATCAATACTTAAACAAAGAAAGGCTGCAAAAATGCAACCTTCCTGATGCTTAGGGATTGGCACTTGGCGGCACCTTCTGTTCCTCAATATTCTTAATTTTTCAACTTACCATACATCAACTCATTCCATTGAAGATGGACATCATATTCTGAATCGAAATAGACTGGAAAACTAAGATCTTTTATCTTCCCTCCTGATTTTGTATCAATACCTTCAGCAGCAATTTTAACTTCATAACCTACCGTATCTGTACTATCCATTTTTTCGGTTCTCAATTGCCATCTTTGCAAAGAATCAATAATTTCGTTGGCTTTCTCTTTATGAAACTTGGTTTTAGTACCTTCTTCTGAGTCAAATTGCTTGTCAATATCGCTAAACTTTTCATAATACTCTTTATGGTACTTGTACTCATTCATTAGCGGTTGTCTCTTTATTACTTCAATATCTACAGAAGATATAACATTTACAGTATCAATGCTGTTAAAACTAAATACGCCTTTACTTTCATCGGTGTTTAAAGTTGCATCCAAATATTTAATTGACTTGCTTAGCAGTTCTTCTTTCGGTAGTGTTTTATTATCTTCATTTGAACAGCTATACAGAAGTGTTAAAACAGATAAGATTAAAATGGTTCTTTTCATTTGGTTGTGTTTTTCTGATGACTAAAGTACGATTTATTTTTAATATGATTCAACATGCCGAAAAGGCAAAACCCAATCGGCTCACCTTGTTTTCATTTATAATCCGTAATTTTCTGGATCAACGACGTTAAGAAACATTTTTTCGATCACTTATCCTACATTTGAAAAATAAATTGCTAAGTGTAAATAAAAACATCAAACCAAATGAAAGTCCTACTATCCATAAAACCAGAATTCGCAGAAAAAATATTCAACGGTTCAAAACGCTTTGAGTTCCGCAGAATGATTTTCAAGAACCGCGATGTTTCAAAAGTTGTTGTTTATGCTTCTGCGCCTATCAGCAAAGTCATTGGTGAATTTGAAGTAGATCATATTATTCAAAAAGGTCTCGATGAACTTTGGAATGAAACGAAAGACTTTTCAGGTATTTCAAAAGACTATTTTGATAAATACTTCACAGGCAAAAACCCGTGGTGAGGGAGTCGAACCAAGGGTTTGCGCTTTCCGTTCGTAATCCTTCCAGATATAAAGAACCGATTAATTTGAAGGAAAAGTTTGGAATGGTTCCGCCGCAGTCGTTTGCTTATTTACGGTGAACGATTCCTATACCACGATTTTTTGATTTCCGTTTCACCAAAGGCGAAACACAAAAAAACACCCCTTAACTCATCAAAAACTCCTATCTTTCGATTCTAAAATTTAAAAGCATTACATCGTGATATTAGGAATTGAATGGAACGTTACTTCTCAGCTCATTGACGGCTGGAACACACCCAATCTCTATGGGTTATTATTTGTTACTGGGTTGATTATTGGGTTTTACGTCATCAAAAAGATGTTTAAAAAAGAAGGTATACCTGAGGAATGGCTGGACAAACTGCTCATTTATGTTGTGATTGCTACAATAGTAGGTGCACGACTCGGACACGTTTTCTTTTATGACTGGCATTTGTACAAAGAAAACCCCATTGATATCATTAAGATCTGGGAAGGTGGTCTGGCGAGTCACGGTGGTGCAATCGCTATTTTAATTGCACTTGTCCTCTACAGTAAATTTGTCTCTAAACGTAACGTATTTTGGATTCTTGATCGAATAGTTGCGCCAATCGCAATTGCTGGTTGTTTTATTCGATTGGGGAATTTAGTCAACCACGAAATCATTGGGGAACCTACTAACCTGCCCTGGGGATTCAAGTTTATGCAGGAAAGCTATAACAATATGGTGGAAGTAGATGGTAAATTGCAACACGTTTATCGTCACCCTGCACAACTTTACGAAGCTATTGGTTATTTGATTAGTTTCTTTGTGCTTCACCGATTGTACTGGAAAACGAAACTGAAAGAAAAAAAGGGAATGATATTCGGTGCTTTCTTGATCTTAATTTTTGGTTGGCGTTTTATCGTTGAATTTGTGAAAGTAGGTCAAGCAGAACGCGATGCAGGTATGATTATCAATACAGGACAATGGTTGAGTATTCCTTTTGTGTTGGCTGGAATCATTATTATCTTTTTGGCTCAGCGGAAGATGTTGCAAAAGAAAGAAGTCTCTCAATAACGATCGTTTCATGAAGCGTATTCAATTATTCGAATTTGAAGACCAGACTTGGTTTCCAGCATGGATGCGTACGTCGCTGACTCGGGTTATACGTGTTCTTCTAAAATCCATGGGAACAACTGAATTGAGCGCTCAACTTATCAAAAAGAAACTAAAAAAAACAAATGCAGATCGAGTAGTAGATTTGGGCTCAGGCGCCGGAGGGGTAATGATCGATGTATTTGAAGAAATTAAGCAGGACAAGGATTTAAAAAACACTTCATTTATACTGACGGATCTATATCCCTCAAAAAAGCACATTAATTATATCAACGAACTTCCATACGACCAACTTAGATACGAACAGAAACCATTAAACGCATTAGATCTGGAATCAGCACCTCAGGGA
>CAJXMN010000183.1 GCA_913056215.1 uncultured Flavobacteriales bacterium
TGCGTGTTCATGACCAATGTGATACAAACATCATGGAAGGTACATTTCGAGTAGCAGAGGAAAACTCAACAGATTCATTTGACATTGTTTTCGATTTTGAATTGGCGTATGCTGCGCCTGGAGTTCTTTCCCCTGATAACTGTTCAAGATTAGATTTTTATAATTATGATGGTAATGGAAGCAATTGTATAGGGTATGATAATACTATGCAGCGAAACTACCGAGCATTTCAGAGAGCAACTTTTTCCAATTGGGGTGGAGATTCATACGAATGTGGAGACATATTTATTAGAAAGTGTTATTTCGATTTAGAGAACCAGTTTTACTTGGATTACGAATTTTGGAACCCCAATGATCAAGAAGCAACAAAATATAAGGTCTTTGGACGAAAATTAAACTAGAAAATCATGAAATACTTTAATTCAGCACTACTTATTATTTTTTTAAGTGTCTTTAATCTATCCATCAGTTATGCTCAATGTGAGAACAATGTAAACACAGATTACAACGATACGCCGACGAATGAAGCCTTACCGACGAACCCTCCCCAACCCAATTATGGCGAACAATTTTTAAACGAATTTGATTGGGTACCGCGATCGGTCAATCAAACGGTTGCAAAATACCAGACCATCAATATGAACTCGAACATATTGGATGCAGGAGAAATTCAAAATATTTATTCGAATCAGCAACATCCTTTTTACTCTTATTTGTATAACGATTTAGAACCAAATCCCATGAACGGATGGGAACTGATCAGCGTGAATTTGGGGTATTTCCCGAATGGAGAAATCCAGTCGCCTACCAGTGCACATACAGATTTTCCCTATTTAATTTTATACAACAAGTACAGATCAATACTGCGCGTATTTGGAGTCCTTGGAGCTGGTTTCTCTGATTTTGGAACTTCTGTTGACGGAGTGGTTGTCAAACTATTTATAGAAAAAAATGATGCTGATTTAAATTACAATGGGTTACTCCGACGCGCTGAGGGGACAGATAAAACACTTGATCAGGAAACAGATTTTTACAAGATGGCTTCAGTAACGAAACATCAGGATCAGAAAGGAAAATGGTTTTCTGCCGATTTTCAAATTGCCTATGATCCATGTGTTTGTTATTATGATTCCAGGTTGCGCTTGAAGTTTGATTTTATTGAGACAGCGTATAATTTTGATGCGCAAATCAATTCGATTTCAGTGGAGGAGGATTTAGTTACTAGTACTACTGATTTAGTTGATTCTGACTTTCTGAACAACTTTAATTATAATGAAACAGGGGTGAGGGAATATGATGCCTCTAACGGCTACTTAATCTACGATGCTATTGATAGTCTTTTGGTGAACTATGAACGAGAGTTGACAGCGTATGAAGATAGTATTGAAGCTATTGGAGAGCACAACAAACAGGTAACCAGAAGGAAATGGATTGTGAAAGCAGGTAGGTTTGTGCTTCAGGCCGGTACTTTTGCTTTAACGGGAGGAGCAAGTGGTGGAGGGACAACTGCGGCTACCTTAGAAAATATTCTTCCCCAGGTTGCGCCCGATTTGTTAAAAAATGAAAACGAGTTAAGCGAGTTGGTTCTGAGTGAACTACAGAAATTATTAGGTAAAGGATCGGAAATGCTTATATCTGAATGGGTCGGAGAGAAAGTCGAACCAGAGGACTACCCAGACCAACCGATGCACCCTACAGCAACATTTACTCAATCAACTATGCGCGGTACCATTCAAAGAACGATAGATAACTATGCAGGACCACAGTTGCGTACACCTGGAACTTATGGTGGTAGTTTCACCGGAAGTACGGAACCAATAACAACACCTCACGAATATCCTGTTTACAATGAAGCCTTAGGTGTTTTTGCATTGTTAAAGAAACCAAAGATTGAAATCGCCAAATTTATAAAAGGAGCTAGTTGTGAAATATCGGAATATCCTGTTTATTCAGAGCCTGGCTCTGTTCCTGGTAGTGAAGTTTACTATCACGAATCTAGTTCGGAATACGAGCACGTTACGCAAATCAAGTTGCTTGAAAAGTTAGACTACCTTTTTAATCCTGTACTTGATATAAAAGATTATTCCATACAAACATCTTTTTTAGTCAATGGACAAGTAAATAATCTAAACTCTGATTATGTAGCTACCAACTCTGAAGAATCCGTAAATATTGAAAGTATCTCATTTAATGCAGATGAATTAGATACATTAGAACATCAGGATACCGTTGAATTTAACTCAATTTATACTCCTATTGACGCTTTAAATAATTTTGTGTTCAGCGCTGGGGTTAAAAAGACGACTCCTGATATGATTACACTAAATGATTACTGCGAGCAATTTGAGATAGATATATCTAAGTTGAAAAACAACCTGTCAGCTGAGCAAAATCAAGCGCTAAAAATAGAAGATATCTACCTCAAACTACTCATCAACGTCACCTACGAAGGTGAAAAATCAGATGGTTCTCCCCACGAATACACCTACATGTTCACCTACAAAATTGATAAGAGTGATATATCTTATGATTACAATAATCCAATTGTCCCCAACCTTCCCGGCTCATCAGGAGACATCACACAATACCCAGAAAACTTGTTCTTAGATGGAGAAAACTTCGATGGATCGCCTGTCGATGGCTGTGAACTCAACGGAAACGTCTATACCTGCAAAGCGTGGAATGACGT
>CAJXMN010000184.1 GCA_913056215.1 uncultured Flavobacteriales bacterium
CACCATTGTTCAATGCATCCGTGACCGACTGAGCTGTTGAAAAAGCGTGTGTTGATAAGGCATTCCCTGTATTCGGGTCCACCTCGTAAGAGAAATAAGAAAGGTCCGACAATAAATCCCAGTCGTAGTTGACTTGTAAGCCATTGCTCCAGAAAGGATGCCAGCCAAAAACAATTTTTTCCAGGTTGCAATTACTTTTTTCGTGCTGAACGTTAACTGAAGGTTCATTATGTTCCTCGTAATAATTAGAGCTGTGCCCTTTAGCGTTGTAGAATTCCTGCTGCTCCTGATGGATAGAATGATCAGGTAATTGAGCCATCAAAGAGAACGTTGTCAAAAGCATTACAAGTAGTGTAGACGATTTCATTCTGAATATTTGATCCAAAGATAACAACGCTGAAGGACACCTCCAACCCTCACCATTAGATTAAATTTTTGTGACCAACAATCCAATGGAAATCAACAGTAAATTTGATTATAACCAGTCGTTCCTTAGAGTTTACAGCTTAAAACGACTTATTCCGCATTTGCTTTTTCCTTTTGCCGAATATATTTCGTGATGCGTTTCGTTAAAATTTGAAACATAAGTTTGGCGTCTTTTTCCTCCAATTTACGTCCAAAACCTATACTTTTACCCATATATTCGAAGCGTAACCGCGGTGTTCCCCTCACCCACGCAGAATCTTCAAAAACTTTCTGAACAGAAGTGTCTTTCATTTCGACAACAGTAAATTTCGTGATGTTTTCAATCAAATACTGACGGGATTTCCCATATTGACCTGTAGCAGATTTGATCCGCAAGGCTGTTTGATCGAGTTTAATAAATTCTCTTCCTCTAAATAAATAGAGCAAGGTCCGAAGCACCCGTACAGCAAAATAGGTCCAAAATGACATAAAAATAAAAAGGGCAATTTTTTCTTGATCTGAATAGTCATAAAAAAACTGCGCCGTCACAGTCACTCCAATTAAGATCCAAAGTATAAACCATGCCAGTACGATATTCTTTTTATATCCTATTTGTGGCGGATAAATAACAAAAGTAACACTGTCTTTATGGTCTTTAAAGCTAACGCGTTCTCCAATCCACTTCATATCCTACAAAGATAGCGCATATTTTCGACGAAGCTATCCTAGAAGCATGGATATTGATTCAACAAAACTACTTTTTGATGACTTTTTTCGTCATCACACCATTTTTCGTTTGGATTTTTACGAAATATGTACCGCGTTGTTGACCACTTAAAGAAAGGTGATTAGAATCTGAACGAAGCACTTCCTGTCCCATAAGGTTTAATACAATTACACGTTGAACAGGTGAATCACTTTCGATATGGATCATTCCACTCGTTGGATTGGGGTAAAGCGAAAAACTATTTTCGGCAGTTATTTCATCAACACCAAGATAAGACTGATTGCCATACGTTACATCTAATACTGGAGCGAATTCAGGATCAGAAGCATCTGAAAATGTCACCACTCCACCTGTTATCAACGGTGCAGAAATTTTAATCTGTGTATTAAATCCAGGATGAATAAATGGAAGCAATTGTCCAGGTAAATCGAGCCGCACCCAATTGCCATCAGAGTTATCTCCAAATATACAAGGTGAACCCTGATAACTTCCGTTAACACTAAAATCCTCAGGATCCAGTGTTGTAGAAACACCAAAACTTCCGCTGACGATTTCAATCACCATACTGTCGCTGATTGGATTTACACCGACAACATTGTCGCGATGAAGATAAATGCTTGCCGCTTCTACGATTGAATCCAGCTTGTCTTTTGTTTCAAAATTCAATATCGATTTATAAGTTATTCCATTTTGCTCCCCTACCATAATATCTGAAGTTACTACTTCATCTGAACCTACTGTACCTGTGCTCGAATCTTCGGCAGCGATGAAATACGCGTCTGACATCAACGCTTTGTGATAGTATTTCTGTGTTTGATAACTAATGAAATCTTCGTACCCCTGAATGGACAAATGAAAGCAATCTTTTGTTATGCCATAATTTCTCATGGATGGTTTGGGTGATGGATAATCCACATAGCCTTCACTCAATGGAGCAGTAAAAGCAGGATAAGTCCCAAAAGGGCTGACTTCAAGGGGATCAATTTGCCCGTAAGTATGTTGCATCATACCTGTAGCTTTAGTCACATGAACTTGTGGATCGTTAGCATAATAGGACTCCATCATATCCGTAAAACCATTAAGCACCTGATTAATTGTCTCATTATCTGGAAACTCCATATCCTCCCAGGTTCCATAAAATGGATGAGCAGAGGGTATAAGCTGTCCTTCAATAACTTCCTGGAAATTGGAGTAACAGTATCCACTCCAAACAACATCAATGTTAGGTCGAACTGATTTGATAAAATTAATTACTGCATCAATACTGTCACGCACTTGTGTCTGAATAGAATCTGTTTGAGCTGCCGTCATTGAAGTTTTCCAACTCCCGAGTACATCATTTCCTCCAATACTCAAATGAACAATATCAATAGAAGGACGATTATTTAATTGATCCTCTATTTCAGTTTGCTTATTAGCCTGTAAAAAATCAACTGTCTCAGCTCCATTCTCAGCAAGCGTAGTATTCGTATAAAATGTTTTATTCGAATGCCCCCATCGCTCAAAAACATCATTAATTGT
>CAJXMN010000185.1 GCA_913056215.1 uncultured Flavobacteriales bacterium
AACTCTCTTGATCCAACGCATATTGATTGCCGAAAGTTCTGGACAAAAATTTCAAATCCTTCTTTTGATTTTCTCGCTGTTCGGAAGTAGTTCGATCATCTCCAAAAAGCGCATCAAAGCTTCTGTCATAATCAACGCGCGTTAACTGGTCATCCGTCGATTCATCTACATCGAAGTCATCATCTCCATTACCGTTGTTATCACCCAGCAGACCAAGGTAATTATCATTACACGACGGAACATTTACAAATAGATCTAATAATTTACTATCTTGAAAAGTTCTTGTTTTAAATTGTAACTGTTCTCCTGTAGGCCAATTCACAACATTTCGACCATTTTCGTAACGTATTACTCCTCCATTCTTTAAAATAATCTCTGCTTTTTCGTTTTCAACGGTTTCGCCATTAATACGCATTACTTTATCCGTAAATGGGTCTGGGTGATTCTGCGCATAAAGTTCAATTTCGTCACCATTAACATTCAGATAAGCAGCACCATTGACAGATACTTTATCATTGTGTCGCACTTGTTGCGTTTGAATCATGAACCGCTCATCTTTTGAAGAAGTCAACAAATAATCTCCCGCAGTCTGGAAATCGTATTTTTCACCGTCATAGGTACGCATGTGGGGATCACCGTTTGAAGATGACTCACTTCTTTCACATCCTGCAGATTCAAATAAACGCAACCATTCTTCCCAATAATAAGTTTCCGATCGAGCCGCATTGCGTTCGTTTTCTAATTCACGATTGGCAGCACGCTCTAAGCGTTCACGTCGTTGATCATCCATTTGCTGTAACAATTCAAATGTGGTGTTATTTACATTTTTAGGTCGCTCGGGATGATCTGATTGCATAACCAGAGTAGCCATACTTTCGTATAACCACGGTCCTTCAGCTTCACTCCAAGCCGTCATTATTTCTTCGATGTGTTCAGAATCTCTACGTTCGTAAGGCAATGGTTCATCTGAATTAACAGCCCATGCCGCCATGGAAACCAAAGTCATCAACGATATCAATAATCTGTTGTAAAATCTAAGCATAGCATCTGTTTTGTCGTTAACAACCTATACAACAAATATAATACCAAAAAAGCCAGCCTTTTAAAAAGAACTGGCTTTTCATATCATTAAAAGAATTGATTATCGAACCATTACTTGTGGTGCCGCATTTTTGATCTCTTCCGTTGCATTGCTTTCGAAAGACTGGAAATTTTTCACAAAAGAACGTGCCAATTGGTTGGCTTTTTGATCAAATGCCTGTTGATCTTCCCACGTATTTCTAGGGTTTAAAATTTCATCGGGAACATCGGGGCAAGAATTCGGCATATTCAGACCAAAAACTTGATCTGTTGAAAAAGATGATTTCTCCAGCTCCCCTTTAAGAGCGGCCGTAATCATTGCCCGCGTGTATTTGAGTTTAATTCGGCTTCCAACGCCATATTCTCCTCCGGACCAACCCGTATTGACTAACCAAACATTTACATCACTTTCTTCCATTTTCTGACCGAGCATTTCCGCATATTTAGTAGGGTGCAACGGTAAAAAAGGTGCTCCAAAACATGCTGAAAAAACAGTTTGTGGTTCTGTAATTCCCGCCTCAGTACCAGCTACTTTCGCCGTGTATCCAGAAATAAAGTGATACATTGCCTGTCCAGGAGTCAACTTCGAAATAGGAGGTATCACACCAAATGCGTCACATGTCAGGAAAAATATATTTTTAGGTTTTGATCCTTTGGACGGCACCATAATATTATCAATATGGTGAATGGGATAAGAAACTCGTGTATTTTGAGTAATATGATCATCCTCATAATTCGGCGTCGAGGAATTAGGATGGAAACCAATATTTTCAAGAATTGCTCCGAATTTGATTGCGTTGTAAATTTGCGGTTCATTCTTTTCGGAAAGGTCAATTGTTTTCGCGTAGCACCCGCCTTCAAAATTAAACACGCTTCCGTTAGGCGCCCATCCGTGCTCATCATCGCCAATTAATCGTCGATGAGGATCTGAAGACAGTGTTGTTTTTCCCGTTCCTGACAAACCGAAGAATATGGCTGTATCATCATTCTTACCAACGTTTGAAGAGCAGTGCATGGAAAGCACGTTTTTTTCGTGAGGAAGCACATAGTTTAAAACAGAGAAAACACCCTTTTTTATTTCACCCGTGTAGCCCGTTCCACCAATGATGATCATCTTTTTAGTAAAATCTATAATCGCAAAATTGGACTGTCGCGTTCCATCAATTTCAGGGTCTGCCTTAAAGTTTGGAGCACATACTACATGCCACTCTGGGTTAAAATTTTCAATCTCTTCATCAGTAGGACGAAGAAACATATTGTACGCGAACATATTGGACCATGGAAGTTCAGTCACTACTCTGATATTGAGGCGGTGTTCATCGTCAGCACACGCATAAGCATCTCTCGCGTAAAGGTCTCTTCCAGTCAAATAAGCCTTCATTCTG
>CAJXMN010000186.1 GCA_913056215.1 uncultured Flavobacteriales bacterium
CGTTCGCGGGGACTCATCAACATATAATCTAATTCAAACAACAATCTAAAACAAAACAGATGAAACACTATAAAACACTCATATATTCAATAGCGATACTTCTCATCGTATTCGCCTGTAAAAAAGAACAACCGACGATGCCCGGCAACACAAAAGACCCGTGTGATTGTGCCAGTGAGGTGAGTGCGGATTTTGAGATTTTGGAAAGACACGGTTTTGGCGGTGGGAATGGACCTTTAATTGTAACAGACCACGTTTTTGGACGAAGTGGAAAAGAAGTGCGTTTTCGAGCAAAAGAAGATAATGCTGAATACACGTGGTACATCGGAACTGACGTTGAAACCGACCAAGAAATATTTAAAACATTTGGACTTCAATGGGTAGGATCTTCTATACCAATCACATTAGTGGTTGAAAAAGAGCCCAATTCGAATTGCTTCCCGAACGATGACGGATATGATTCAATTACAAAATCTTTTACGATATATGATGAATGTCATGAACCCTATCTTTTGGAAGGAACATTTCGTATGGCTGCTGAAAACAGTAAAGATTCTATTGATATAGAAATTGAATTTAAAGAATATGCCCCTTGGAATGATTGCCGAAACGCCGATATCACGAATTTTGATGGGCAAGGGAGTACATGTCCTGGAAATTATTTTCGGGTGAGTAAAAGTTATAGGTACATGCTTTGTCCTGGAACAGCAACAGGGGTATGTAAGTCTTTAGGTGGAGGTTTTCAAGCATGGAATCACCTAAATGGCATTGTTGAAATGAAATATCGTTATTTAGAAAACAATGATACCAACCAAGAAGTTAAAAAACATTTATTTGGACGAAAATTATAAATAACTCAAAATGAAAAAAATACTATTTGTTTTAGCAGCGATACATCAATTGTATAGTTTTGGACAAAATTCTCCCTGTGTAAATGAGGTGAGTACAAACCATGAAAATCCGACCAATTCTAATTTACCCAATGAAACTGTACAGGGTTACGATGAAAGGTTTTTGAATAGATTTAACTGGATTCCTTTCACTTCGGCGGGTAATTTAGGTGATTTGCAAACGGTTGATTTATCTCATTTGGGATCAAATCAGTATATGTTTCCATTGTACAATGTTCCGACAGGAAACTCTCAATATTATGCTTATCTCAACAATGAACTGATCATGCCAACCAACGGGCAAGGTGGTTTTCTTCCAGATCATCAAAATGGCTGGGAATTAATTTCCGTAAACTTAGGTTTTTTTCCCGATGGTAGTCCGTATACAGATGTTTCTGGTGGAACAAATAAACATCCAAGAATCCCCTACGTTATATTATACCATCGTTATTTGGGTAAAATAAGAGTTTTTGCCAATGTTGGTGACAAGTGGGCGAATGAAAATGCGTATGATGCTGTTCGAATACGCCTAACGCTCAATGATGAGAACGGGTTTGAAAAAAATGGTTTGTTCCGATTGCAAGAGGGTATGGACCAAACATTAGACCAAACGACTGATGTCTCGAGTGTAGGAGCGCTTGCAGAAGCTCCCAATGATAAACAGAGATGGTTCAGTGCTGACTTCACAGTTACCTATGACCCCTGTGTTTGTGACTTTTCCTCTGCAATAAATCTGGATTTTGAGTTGGTGAAGAATTGGGATTTAAAACTGTACGGTAGAAGTATTTCTCAAGATGAAGATATCGTTGATGCGGATGGAGATTTTGTACAAGATGATTTTTTATCTGGTTTTTCAGTCGATGAGGTGGAAAAAGAGCAAAATGATGGTGGCTTCATCATGTACAGAAAGATGGAAGATCTGTTTGATGATTATATTTCCAGAATGGAAACCTACAAACAAGAACTTGCCAATGTGCAGCAGCATAATGAAACAATAGAAAGGAACCTTGCAATAGTAAAATGGGTCCGACATGCAGTTGATGTGGGTGTTACTGCCGCTACGGGTGGCGGTTCACTATCGGTAACATTAACTAACGAACTCTTACAGCATGCTTCTGGCATCGTTGGCTCCAATGTTTCATCATCTGAATTAAATGATCGTTGGGAAGCAGTATTTAAAGCGGCAGAAAAAATTTTAGGCAGTGAAATTACTACCTTCGTTAATGACAGTTTTAAAAAGAAAGATCCGCCTACTGTTCCTGAAAAACCAACAGTTACTTTTAGTGAAATGTATTTTGACGGACGATTAACACAAAACGACCCTAAAAATGGTCCAACTATATATACTCCAGGAACCTACGGAAACTCTATAACGAATGATTTGCCAGACCAGCACCATTACCCTGTTTACAATGAAGCCTTAGGTGTTTTTGCATTGTTAAAGAAACCAAAGATTGAAATCGCCAA
>CAJXMN010000187.1 GCA_913056215.1 uncultured Flavobacteriales bacterium
GGAGTCATAACATCTTCATAAAGTTCCCCATCCGCAAGCACATCAACATGTAATTCACCAATTGATGAACCGAATGCGTGATACCAAAAAGTAAGTTGAGCAACACTTATACCGTTAAGATTAAAACAAGGGGAATACATTTTTGCCGTACTATTATTACAGGGTCCTGATCCTTCGAGATAAACATATTTCCCAAACCCTGAAGTATGGTCTGATGAAGGCCCAGTGCCACCAGATCCAGTGGAACCACTGTGTGTTCTCCAGTCTATATCGTCCCCAGAGCCGTTTGTGATATTCACCCATCCATTTTGTAAAGGACAAGTAACTAATTCACAATCCCAGGCTGTGCTGCAATTTGAAAAATTATCAAAGTTTTGTGTGAAATTAGGTCCAATATTTAGACCGGAAAAAACGGATACATTTTTCAATAAAGAGTCATTTTGTGAAATCGGATCACCATTCAATTCTGTCCAAACTTCAATACTATTATTCCCTGTGTTCAAATTAGCTAAGGTGCTAAATGTAAAATCGTATTCCTCTCCTGAGTTAATTGTAACATTTGCTGTATCCAACACTGCATTACCTCCATTAATTCTATAGCCGACAGGGACATCAGTTACTGTATTTACCCCTTGATTTTTTATGCGTATTTTAATGTTTAATCCATTGCTCATGCAACTCGGTAAATTATCTGCTCCAGGAGAAAGAATATCCAAAGCTCCAAGGTCGTTGTTATTACAATTCAAATTTCCAGGATTGCGTTCAATAGCAACTGTTCTTCGACTTGTTACTCCGTTCTTTACTACTGCAATCGCCACATATTCAGTTTGAGACAAGGAAAACCCATTAATTACGGCAGAAGTATTTGTCGTGTAAAATATAGAGTCCATATAATCTCCTTCTATCCGGTAAAATATATACCCATCGGCATTTGGTGTTTCATCCCAACTAAACATAGATGAAAAGGAACAAGACCAAATTAACTCGAGATTTAAAGGTGGCTCAGCGATACTAAAGTTAGCATCACTTTCTCCTGAAAGACTTCCTCTTTCAACTTTAATGAGAGCATCAGCTGTTAAATCCTGAGGAACTATCCAGTCATAATAACGGTCATTTGCACCTACTCCAGTGGCGATCGAATTCCAAGTGGCTCCATCATCATTACTATATGAAAGGGCAAAGTTTTGGCTTCCATCAACGGCATCCCATCGAATACGTTCCGTTTCTCCAGGAACAAATTTTTCTCCTCCATGTGGATGCGTGACAATAATATCATCTAATACGAACTCGTATGTCATGTAGTACTCTTGCGGACCTTGCGGAATCATTGATCCTTGGACATTGAGTTGATAAGTACCTGCAACAGGATTGTCAATAGTAATTTGTTCGTTATTGTTTAGTGAGTCCGTTGCACGTGTGGCAGGTTGATTTAAAGCAATCGGATCGAATGTTGGATTCAGTACCCAAGGCTGATAGACAGTGTTGTTTGGATCAGTTAGGGTAATATCTAAGTCATTGACCAGCGAGCGTGTGGTAATTCCAGGAGTTGCCTCATAATCCACCCAATAAACCATCACTTTGAGTTCCACTACATTTGCTGGAACTACGATGGAATGAGCATTATTCGTTCCTTGTGAAACAGAGGAAGAAGTGAAATTACCATCTTTAATCACTTCATATGCTCTTCTCGCATTTACATGACCAAATCCAGTTTTGAAGTCAGGCCCTGGATTGAGCATATCATCTGCTGTATTCATAATAACAGCCTTTAAAAGACCTGCGTCTGGAACAGTGTTACTATTATGAAATCTATAGGCTTCGTGTAATTGAGCAAAAACACCTGCTAAATTAGGAGAAGCGTAGGATGTTCCACCTTGTCCCGGGGATACAATATGTGGTAAAATTCGTCCATCTTTTGCAGGTCCTCGACTACTAAACCCAGTGAGGTTTCCATCATTTCCTGAAGAGCCTACATTGAATATGTTTTTAGCCATTTTTGGCATTCCAGTGATATTCCCCCAGCCTGGAGAGCCCGCATAGCAAGTACTCCCTCCTGCATTTCCCGCAGAATGTGTGATGATAAATGCTGGATTGGTTCGTACATAAAAATCATAATTAAGCGACGAACTATTGTAGGTTTGTAACCCGCTTGGGCAACCCCAACCATAGGATCGATTAACAATATGTATTCCATTTGAAGCTGCAGTTTGTGTATTTAACCCTCCTGAATAAAGCGTTGCTCCAAAAGCAGTGCCTTGTTCA
>CAJXMN010000188.1 GCA_913056215.1 uncultured Flavobacteriales bacterium
CATGAAGCTACTCAAAAAGCGTCCCAAGAAAATCCGCTCCTTCTTTCGACACCCCCAAGTCCGATATGCCGCTTAGTGTCGCCTCTTTTGGTGGCGGAGTAATAAGGTCCGACTAGTTACTTGGATTGTATTTATCTGCTCCTAAGCTAGTTGCAAAAAAAGAGTTACCCAATAAAAACAATTATGTGTATCATTAATAACTCAAGAAAGTTTATTTTTATTCATGTCCCGAAATGTGCGGGAACAACGTTAACTAACTACTATTCGAAATATTCAACCTGTCAAGATGTAGAGATAGGTGGCTCCCAGATAGGAGAGACTTTACAGCCATATTTTAAAAAACGATTTGGCATTACTAAGCACTCAACAATAAGCGAGTTAGCATCGGCGTTGGGTGAAAACGTACTTGATGAATACTTTACGTTTGGGTTTGTCAGAAATCCTTATGATCGAGTTTTATCTTCGTTCACCTTTTTAAGAAAGTGGGAACATTGGCAAAGGCACAAAGACCTAATAAAAATAAAAGATATTAATGAATACATCGCATCTGATTTTTTTCAAGGGGCGGGTGTTGATAGGCAGAATGAGGCGCAATCTTTTTGGCTGGGCGATAGCACAGCAGTTGATGCTACACACGTTAATTATTGGGGGAAAGTTGAAGACATAGAGAGATGTGTTGCTTTTATAAACAAAAAGGTCGGCATTGTTGAAAGGAAAATTGCGTTACCATTTAAAAATTCCAGTCGCCAGGAAAGCATAAGCCAAAATGTTGAACTCCGGCTTTCTAAGGATTCTATAAAAATAATAAACGAACGCTATTCGTCTGATTTTGATTTGTACGGGTATTCAATGCAAGGTTAGTTTGAATGAGCTTTGTTGAGATAGAAGAAAAATTCTGTTCGCATGAAGAATGGATAAAATTTTCCAGCGAGAACAAATTTATTTTTGATGGATCATATATTAAATTCGCGATCTCGGAAATTAAAAAAAGAGGCATAATTGACATTAATAATAATGTTGTTTTAAATCCAGAGAGTATAATTATTAAAGGCGAGAATTATCGAGAAACTATTAAACACGGACTGCTTAATTGTAGGAACCGAGCCTTAATATATGCGCTAAAAAAATTTGGTTCTTATGGTAGAAGTGATTTGCTTGCCAGAAGCTGTAAAATTTACGCACCCGAGGCACTAACTGATTTTGCTTTACATATGAGAGCAAAATATCCTTTATTCATCGGTAGTGAATATGCCTCCAACCAGCAGCAAAGAGAAAAAATCTTTCCAATCTTGAGCGAGGATTTAACAGATCTTAGCTTTGAAAGTAGTGTTTTTGATCTTGTGATTACTAATGATGTTCTGGAGCATGTACCGGACATTGATAAGTCATTATGCGAAATATTTCGGATACTTAATAGCGCGGGTTTGCTGCTTACGAACGTGCCGTTTGCTTTCAATAAAAAAGAAAGTGTAGTGCGGTCAGTAATGAAAAATGGAAATATTTTTCACTTGCTTCCACCGCAGTATCATGGAAATCCAATGGATCCTGCTGGAGGATCTTTGGTATATGAAATACCTGGATGGGATTTGGTGTCTAGAGCAAAAAGTGCTGGATTTCACGATTCTTATTTTTTATTTATTAGCTCTATAAAGTACGGTATTATTGGAAAAGGATTGGCGGGAGTATTTATATTTTTTGCTGTTAAATAAATACTCTGTAGCCGTTCATCATGCATACTCTCTGGAGACTTATATAAATTACTCGTGAAAAAACGCTATCTTTTTGTTGCTGGCTGTGCCCGATCTGGAACTAGCGTGGTGGCGAGATTGTTGGGCAACACAAATAAGTTGTTATCAGTATGGAGCGGTTTGGCCATTTGGTAGAAGATCCTAGCAATTCCTAGCTGAGCCCAAGTCACTTTAGCAAGGAGCGTTTTTGATGTTAGACCAAAGGATATGACTATAAAATCTTTACCGATTTTCACGAATAGAACCCTGTAATTCTTCACAAATTTGATTCAGCCATATACGTTGATGACAAACGACCGGCTCTGTATTATCAACCCGCCAATAAACTACGAGACCTTTTGGTTCTTCGCTGTTTTCCGTTGAAATCGTGGCATCGGGAGTCGGGGCGTGGTAGGCGATGGGTATGAGGTTGGAAAGCTTGTTTCACCCGTTGCTGGGTTTGGGCGAGTCCTGGGAGGTGGTTTCCCTGGGTGTGAGCGAGGACCGCTCGACGGTGGAGATCGAGG
>CAJXMN010000189.1 GCA_913056215.1 uncultured Flavobacteriales bacterium
AGTGCGTTTTCGAGCAAAAGAAGATAATGCTGAATACACGTGGTACATCGGAACTGACGTTGAAACCGACCAAGAAACATTTAAAACATTTGGACTTCAATGGGTAGGATCTTCTATACCAATCACATTAGTGGTAGAAAAAGAACCGAACAACACTTGTTTCCCGGATGATGATGGTTATGACTCCATTACCAGAACCTTCCACATTTCGGATTACTGGATTGTCAACGGACAAGATATTGATATGGGACCTATTGAGGGGACCTACAGAGTTAAGTCACCTCACCTTCCCGATAGCTTTGAGGTGGAGTTTTATGGGAATAAAAATGGACTAAACCAGAGCATGTTCAACATTTTAAATTATGATGGAGAAGGGAGCAATTGTATTGATCAAGCCAGAATAACAGGTTCAAATTACAGACAAGTATGGACGACAAATGGGACAGGAGCAACGGTTTGTGACGCAATAAGGGGTTACATTCACAATCGAATGGACGGAACCACTGAAATGAAGTTCTCTTTTGGATCAACAGGCCCATCATCACCAGATTATTACGAACGAACATATTTAGGAAGAAAAATAGACTAAAATGAAAACAACTTTAACGGTATCAGCAATTATACTATTTTTTTCATTGTCGTATACGACCATGGGGCAATGCGACAACAATGTATCGACTCATCCTGACAGTCCTACAAATGATGCGCTTCCGGATGATTCTGTAAGTTCAGTTCCGTACACGATGGATGAACGATTTCTTAACGGGTGGAACTGGTGGTTACCCAACAGTTATAACTTGACAAATATGGAATTTAACCCGGGACAACCGTACGGTTCGATGACAAATATACAATCGATCAATCAACAACCGTATTACAGCTACTTAAAACATAATCCTTTGGATCAAAAGTCAGCTGATCAGATGAAGCCCAAAAATGGTTGGGAGTTACTTTTAGTAAATATGGGGCCCCGCTCGTGCGAGATTGCATCTCGTTCGCGGGGACTCATCAACATATAATCTAATTCAAACAACAATCTAAAACAAAACAGATGAAACACTATAAAACATTAATGTATTCAGCTATAATGCTTCTCATGGTTTTCGCCTGCAAAAAAGAACAGCCCGCAATGAACGGCAATGCAAAAGACCCGTGTGATTGTGCCAGTGAGGTGAGTGCGGATTTTGAGATACGAGAAGCGCTCAATAACGGCGCACCATCTATAAATATGTACACGGTAACAGATGATATATTAGCCAATAAAACGGCATATTTTAAAGCCAAATTGGATGATGCAGAATATACCTGGTATATCGGAGCCGATGTAGAAACAGAACAGGAAACATCGAAATACTTTTCTGATCAGTGGGCGGGAAGTACGATTCCAATCACATTGGTGGTGGAAAAAGAACCGAACACAAATTGTTTTCCCAATGACGACGGTTATGATTCTATTACAAAAAACATGCGTGTTCATGACCAATGTGATACAAACATCATGGAAGGTACATTTCGAGTAGCCGAAAAGAATTCAACGGACTCATTTGATATTGCTTTTGATATTGAATTGGCGTACACCGCACCTGGCGTATTTTCAAACGACGACTGCAGGCGCTTAGATTTTTATAATTATGATGGTAATGGAAGTAATTGTATTGGTTATGATCACAATGTAAGTCGTAACTACCGCGAGATCAGAACATCTTTATTCTCTACGTACGGAGGAAGCCCAAATGACTGTGATCAGGTCTTCGTTAGGGAATGTACCATAGACATGAATAGTAAATTTTATCTTAGGTATACACTAACATTCCCTAACGGAGGAACTGAACATGAAGTATACGGAAGAAAACTAAACTAGAAGAAATGAAAAATATTATTTTAATAATCCTGTTTTACTATATTGGATGTACAATCAGTTCAGCTCAATGCGACAATAACGTGAGTACTAATTATAATAAGACACCCACAAATAACGCATTACCAACCAACAATCCTCAACCCAATTATGGAAAGAAGTTTTTAAATGAGTTCAATTGGTTGCCTAAATCAGTAAATCAGACTTTGTCTAAATATCAAACAGAGGGCCTAAGTCCTAACTTGCTGGATGCTGGCGAAATTCAAAACATTTATTCCAATCAACAAGATCAATACTACTCCTATTTAGTCGCTCCTTAAAAACCACTTAAAAAACTAATATTCAGTAATATAAAGTGTTTTTAGCTTGGATTAAATTGCAAG
>CAJXMN010000190.1 GCA_913056215.1 uncultured Flavobacteriales bacterium
TACACCACATCGGCGGTTTCATCATCACGGATGCAGTCGTCGTGGTAGTTTTCTTTGTATTTCCAGTAATCATTGTTGTCTAACTTGACCATGCCCGAGTGCCAGTTTTCTTCGTCGAGCGGTACGCCGTCCACAAATTCAGCCACGCGCTGGTAGATGGACAGGTCACGGACTTCAGGGTCAACGCGTTTTTGCTGCCAATCAAGGGCGCCGGCTACTCCCCAGAACATGTTTTGATGGCGGTGTGTGTTCATGATATAAATTTCGAGTTTTTTTGGTGTTTTTGCAAATGGTTTGATGTTTCTCTATTCTAAGTAAGTGTCTGCTCTGAATTGAAATTCTAAAGCATAACTATTTGCTCCATGGGGTCTATCCAATTCTAAATCGAAAAATCCACATACGTTCCCCTCTTCAGAATAAAATGCTTCTACACTAATTACTGTCTTGCCAACTGTATCACTGTTTGCTGGGATCTCACCAGAAACAGTAAAGCACAATTCATCGTATCCCTCAGGTATTTGAGCCTGATAATTTTCATTACCTTGATCCTCAATATCTCCCCAGAAATTCAAATAATAAGGGCTGGAGTCACAACTATTGTGATATCTAAAATAATTTATCTGTATATTACTCATAGCTTCTATTGTAATAGGCTTACTTATAAACTCTTTTTTACACCCTAAAAAGAGCAAGAGAACTATAATGCTGTTTGTGATTATTCGTTTAATCTTCATTTTGTGTTAATTTGAAAATTACACTTGCTCCAAGATTGTAATAATGACTGCGTACGGCTCCGTTGTCCAACGAATACCCGAAAGTTAAAGCTCCTTGTAATCGTTGATGAATTAAGTAGCGTACATCTACTGAAAAGAAAGGCAGTACAGGGAAAAAGGTTTGTTTTTTATTTTCTCTATACTCCCTCATTATGGGATCAATTTTATTATCATAATTTGTTGTTGTTGAAAGGTACGGTTCGTTTTCTTCCGGATCTTGAGATTCATTGTAAATAGATTCCATTTTGGAAGCATTAATAGTTTCTGTATTTAGTCGCAAAGAAGTAATGTATCTAAGCTTCGGCACTACAGTTAGTTTTTCATTGACCCTCCAATTATACCCAACACCAAGACTCATAAATTCAAGCGTTTGATAATTTCCATTAAAATAAATTTCCTTCACTTCTAATTTGTTTGATATATTATCATTATAGGTACGAGTGAACTCTCGGTCAACGACTGTATAATTCACACCCAGTGAAAGCGTTAAGTTATTAGAAAAAATGTATTCTCCTGAAATGCCATATTTATTTCCATGATTAAGTTCTGCAAAATTTTTATTTCCAATGAAATTGTGCTCATAATTTGATTGTAAACTCCATTGTCCAAAAACCAAAAAAAAGTTAAGGAAAGTGAATAGGAAAAATGTGAAGTGAGTTTTGTACATTACTATCAATTTATAATAATTTTTCGACGTATAACTCTAGCTTCAAATACAACCTCAATAAAATAAACTCCTGGCCTAAAGTTCATTTTATTATATAAGTTTTCTTTGGATACATCAAATCTGGAATCAATTCGCTTTCCAAGATTGTCTGTAATATATATTGTTTTAGCATCATTTACCTTTTCAACTATGATTACAAATTTTCCATCATTGGGATTCGGATAGACGATTACTTCATCATTTTTCTCTTTTTTAGATTCTCTCGTTAATATTTCTTTTGAATTAGTTGTGTCAGAGTGAATACTTTTAAAGTTACCACTCATAGGAAAAGCTTCAAACAATACAATGTTCAAGGAATCCATTTCAGGAAAATCCAACGTCAGTTTTGGTCCCCACTTGGTCTCTTCCTTGATGGAATTCATCTGATCGAAGGGACTGTAATATTTGATTTTGAATTCCTTGCCACCTTTCATATTACGAAGACGTAGTCGATTACCTCCTCCTTCAGGCAGAACATCACCATATAGTTGCAATGAGTCTGAGTATTTATCCCAAACATAGTTACCAAAAAAATTTTGTTCTCCATTTTTAGAATGCAAAGGTGCAGCGATAGTCGTATCTCCCTTACACTCCCCTTCCCCCAACGTATAATAATTCGCCCTTCGGTTGGTAATCACGCCAAATGCTTTTTCTCTATCCCCAG
>CAJXMN010000191.1 GCA_913056215.1 uncultured Flavobacteriales bacterium
ATAATTCTATCAAGAAATCAGTCATTGACAGTCAGTTCGTCATTCTCGAGAGTGGAATGCAATGGAGCGATTCGGGAATCTCTGCTCGATAGAACAGGAGATTCCGGCACTACGCTATGCTGCGGCCGGAATGACGTTCTGTTGGTGTCTTATTTTATGCATGCATCAGTCTGTAAACAAAGCCCCTCGGAGCTTTAACTTCCTTCGAATAACAAATAACTAGGGTATAATAGCACTTTTACCGTCATTTTAATGAGTCAAGCGTTGAGCATTGGTTTATTGAATATTAATTCAGATTTAATTGAATGGGATCAGCCACTTTTATTTGTGAAAAAAATGAAGAAGAAAGCCTTTCTTCTGATGGTAATTGAATAGAATGACTTACTAGACCTTTGTACGTTAAACGCAATAGGCTCTCATCGCAAAATAATTTATGAATTAATTCATATATTGCCTTAAAATAAATTACGATGAAAAACTTAGCAATCAACTTTTTGAAAATTTTCTTTCTCTCTTTGTTCTTTCCTTTTTCTTCTTTGGCCCAAACAGACCCCTGTGAAAATGGTCGATACATCGATAATGTATTTACGAGCACAATTTCAACGCTGGATATCAAATATGGCGAAAATGTTAGTGTGGGAGGGAATACTGTAGAGCTATTTGCCGATGTATTTGAACCAGAAAATGATAGTGAACCCAAAAGACCTTTGATGATTTTGATGCACGGTGGTTCTTACACCACTGGAGAGCGCTCAGATATTCACAATCTATGTGAAGCATATGCGCTGAAAGGGTATGTTGTAGCAAGTATTAATTACCGTTTATACGATGGACCTTTTTTCCCGTTTCCAGACTCAACAGACTTGGGAGAGGTATTGGTTCAGTCGGTTGGAGATGCCAAAGCAGCGGTTCGGTTTTTCAAGAATGATGCAGCAACTGCCAATGAATTTGGCATAGATACTAACATTATAATCATGGGTGGAGTTTCTGCAGGAGCCATTACAGCATTGCATGTTGCTCACATGGATGAAAACGATGATTTCCCCAATTTTATAGATGTAATTCTTTCCAATAATGGAGGTCTTGAGGGGAATTCGAATAATTTATTTCAACATTCAAGCAAAGTTCACGGAGTAATCAACTTTAGTGGAGCTTTATACCGAGATCATTTTTTAGATGCCAATGAAACTCCTGTATTTAGTGTACATGATGATATGGATGCAATTGTTCCCTATGGTAATGGCTTCGCTGTTGTTGCAATTATACCCATTGTTAGAATGAATGGAAGCGAGCTCGTGCATGCAAGAGCGTTGAATGAAGGCGTTGAATCACGACTCATTACGTATGAAAACTCTGCTGGGCATGTTTCATTTTTTCCTGATGATAGGCAAGAATTGGTAGATACCACTGCATCTTTTATGGCTCATCAGTTGATTTGCAATACACCTACTTCAAGCAAGGAGCTTAGAAGAGAAGCTTCGCATAAAATCTATCCAAATCCTGGGCAAAACCTGCTTTACATTGAAAACAGTGCGGCAATTGCGCGTGTTCAGGTAAGGTCAATAACAGGGAAAGTTGTTCCCGTCTTATACAATGGAGAAAATTTGGATATTTCTGTTCTCGATAATGGGGTTTACTTGATTGAGCTATACGATCAAAATGATCAGCGGATCAATATCCAAAAGCTTATCAAACAATAAAGTTGAGAAAGAGGAAAATGGGGTTTTATTCATAGGATTAGATACTCGTGACGTAAAAGCGGAGCCTGCCTTAAGCTTTTACGTTGCGATGTATTCCTTTTTTTAGTTTCTTATTACTGCTGAGGCTGAGGCACACTAGACATGACTCCAATCTGTTCAATTGAACGGTGCCCTAGCCTATGCAGCTTGTGCATCTAGCAACCCATGAAGCGATCAAGCCCCGTTTCTATGTCACGAGAATCTAAGGACTTCTAACCTTTCGCTGTGCAAAAGCTAAGAATTCCTAAGATTTGGAAGTTTGGCGTTGGGAAAGAATAATTCTATCAAGAAATCAATTATTGAGAGTCGGTTCGTCATTCTCGAGAGTGGAATGCAATGGAGCGAGTCGGGAATCTTTTTTTTAATCTATTTTACTGCTA
>CAJXMN010000192.1 GCA_913056215.1 uncultured Flavobacteriales bacterium
TCTTAGTATTAAATACGATTGAGAAAATACTTAAAATAAATATGAGAATAACATATAGGATCATGCTGATTATATCGAGATTAGCGTAATGCAGAATATGTGGAATATTTAAGCGAACAAATGTCATGTATAGAAATATACCCGAAGTTGTAGCAATTAATATAGATAGCATCAATGATATATATCGGTTTGCTTTGGTCATAATGGTTGATTCTTAACTTTCATTTAGTTCAAAGTTAGAAATAATTATTTCTCGTAATAGCGATGCGTTGCGTTAGGGATTACTTCACTAAGTGTTTGTTTTTAAAAGGTATTCAATGAATGTGTATTTGTAGCGGATATTCCGACCGTTAGGGGAGGTCTTTCTCTTCATTTTTTCCATCGTTAAAAAGAGCGAGTACTGCTCGTGAAGACGAGAAAGCAGACCACGAAGTAGCACCGAAGGTAAACGTTAGAGCCGCTAGTTTCGAGGTACGAAGCAAAAAAATCTAGCGCTTGATAGTTGATCTTGGTTGCGCTCCTGGAAATTGATGATGTCGCTGATCTCCTTCGACAGGCTACGGAGCTAACTCCATCATTGGCAATTTCCAGTGCGCTGCTCCTTCGGTAAACTATAATGCGCGTCCACCACTAACTACCTTGAAGGTGAGGATTATGAATCTCTTTTATTTCTAAAAGAAATCTTGTTGGATTGGTGATGAAAGGAAAGATGATTGTTAGAGCTTACCATAAACTCAGAGGTTGGGTGGTGCGCATCGGAAAATCAGTTCGGGGTACCACTACCTGAAAACTTCGCAAAAATGATTAGGTGTTTGAGCGACTGAAAGAAGCGAGTTTTAATCATTTTAGAAGTTGAAGGTAAAGTGGGTCGGAGAGTTTCCAAGCGCTAGACTTTTCCAGCCTGCCGGCAGGCACGGTTGTTACTTTTTTTGGTAATGAAAAAAAGTAATGAAAGGTTATTCGATTTAGAAGTACGGAAGCCGATATCTTAGTTCAAACTGACACGTTTTTCGATCACACAGTTATTTCTCCCTCACCTGTTCTTTAAGCCAATCTACTGCTTTATGTCTGTCGGAAAAGATCTTAGTTTTAATGTGTGGCTTGTTTACCTTGATGTAAAAACGACAAACGAGGCGGTGACCAAAGGAACGGATCAATAATGCTTTTGCAACGGTCTCTTGTTGAAAATCTTTATTTGCGGAAAGTTCTCGTGCTTCTGATGTAATTGAAGTCATCATGCCCGAGTTAACTAGAATAGCATATTTAGCTCCATCTGTCAGTCTTTTATTGATTTCTTTTAATTGGCGAATATCTTTCACGTCGATATCGCTGTTATCGTGAATGATATTTTCAACAATTGTTGGTGTCAGCAATCTAACTGATACAGAATCAGTCGAATGCACCAATGTTTCTGTAGTAGTCATTGTAGTAGTGTTTCAGTTATAGCTTCTCAGCTATCTGTGATAAATATAGCTATTTAGTATTGATTGATTCTGGATATAAGTTCAAAATTTAAGATTTACTATACTGTGATATCCATGTTCGGGATTACTTCACTAAATGTTTTTTTTGTAATGTGTTCAGTGCATGTGCATTTGCAGGGGTGTGCTTTTTGTGAGGGAGTAGTTCTTTTAATTTCTAGCTTACATGTTTTGAACGTAAATAAATTACGTAGTAAAAAGTTACTTTTACGCTATGAAAAACAAATGTTGATAAATAGCCAGGGCTTATTGTAGAAATTGAGTCCGTAACCTTTAAATTTGTATAGCTATGAAGTATTCCCAGATTAGAAAAAAATTGATTTCCAAAGAGAGTCACTGGATTGATGACGGTGCGGCTTATGCAACTCATTTGTTGCAGTGCAGAAGGAATGGAGCAACCACTTATTTTCAGGATAATGCTGAGGAATACGTTGAACGCTTAAAGCTTGAAGATTTTGATTATTCAATACCGTTTGAATACGACGTTCCCTTTCCTCCGCCTGAAAATCCTGATTTTAAATTTGTGGATCTGTTTGCAGGTATCGGTGGTATACGATTAGCCTTTCAGGAGCAAAATGGTAAATGTGTTTTCTCTTCTGAATGGAACAAGTATGCCAAAAAAACTTACGATGCAAA